>CAXNGG010000057.1:0-9041 GCA_964201885.1 Oligoflexales bacterium | reverse complement strand
CAATCCGCTAAACTATTTGAGCAAACGCTCACTTCTATGAAGCTAGTGGCACGTATGACTATGAAGTCCAAAGAGTCTTCTAGAAACATCAATCTCCACGACGAAGCCATCAACGATTTGGTGGTCATCTGGGCCGATGCAGGAGACATAGAAGGAGCCTATGCATTTTTTAAAGAAGTAGGAGCTGAGGACAAGTACTACGACATGCTAGAACGTCTCGCAGGAATCTATGCAGACCAGGGCAAGAAAAAAGACGCCATGACCTTATACAACAAAATTTTAGCTGAAACCCCCCTTAGAAAAAGAAACCCTGAAGTTCTCACTAAAATGGTAGAAATCACAGAAGACGGGGTCAGTATCGTAAAAATTTCTGATGCTATTAAAACGATGAATGACTTTTTAGCTCCGACCTCACCCTGGAGTAAAGAGTGGGCAAAAGATAAGGATCTATCAGCCAAAGTTTTGACCAATAGAGAAAAATTAACAAAGTTCTACGGAACCAAATTTCATAAGATCAATCAGAAATCGGCCAACAGAGACTATGCCATTGCAGCCGCAAAGATATACGCCAACTATCTTGAAAATTTCGAAAAAAACCCTTCCGCCTATGAAATCCGCTTCTATCTAGCAGACCTTCTCTTAACCCTTAATCAGCCGGAAGCCAGTGCGAAGCAATTCCTAATGGTCGCGCAGACAAATGATCAAGACAAATACAGAAAAGACGCAAGTACGAGCGCTGTGGCGGCCTCAGAAATCAACTTAACAAAAAATAAAATTGATGACCTAAACCTGTCACCTTCCATCAAGCCTACACCCCTCCCTAAAGAGAGAATTCTTTGGAAGCAGGCCATAGAGAATTTTGTGAGTTTCTATCCCCAAGACCCTTTGGCTCCTACTATGATGTTTAGCTTGGCGAGCACGCTCTTTCGCTACGGGTATAAGGCCGATTCCGTCAAAGTCTATGAGACCATAGCTCAGAGATTTCCAGCAACCAAACAGGGCAAAGACTCCGCTAAATTTGTCATCGAATATGAATTTGAAAACAAAAACTATGACAACCTTTACGCAAAAGCGAGCCTTTATTTAAAAATACCATCACTCATAGAAGAAAAGCCTCTTCATACACACCTTTTGGGAAGACTTAGAGAAGCCGTATTTGGTAAAGGACTGGCTCTAGAGGAAGCAAGTAAATTTAGAGAAGCCGCTGATCATTTCTCGGACTTTCAAAAGAGCTACCCCTCGGATGACATTGCTGACAAAGCCACTTTCAATGCCATAACAAACTATTACAAAGCTGGGTATATCCTAGGCGCTGTGAGTGCCAGTGAGCTTTTGATCGCGGCCTATCCCAAAAGCAAGCTTAGAGCGGATGTTCTAGCATCCCTCTCTGAAACCCGTGAAAACCTCGGGGAATTCGATCTCGCCCAAACCAACTATATGTTCTTTGCAACCCAGTACCCAGCTGACGTCAGAAGCCGTCTGGCGGTGGTCAATAGTGCTCGCCTCAGAAAAGGCTTAGGAAAGACAGCCGAGGCGAAAGCCGCTTACTTATACTTTGTGAAAAGCTGGCCGAATGATCCTCTTGCTAACGAAACCAAAAAAGAACTAGCCGAAATGCTCGAATTCGCCTCTTCAAAAATGGAAGCTAGAGAGGCCTGGCAGACTTATTTTGAATCTGCCATCAATCCCGAGGAGAAACTCAACGCAGAGGCCCATATAGGACTTAACTCAGAAGACAAAGAGAAGTCAAAAATTCTGCGAGTTATTGCTACCAAGCTCGCAAACTCAAAAACGCCTGCAAGGGAAGCTAGGTCCATCGTTGGCAAATATTTATTCGCTTTTGCAGAAAAAGATGTTGATAACTTTATAAAGCAAGCCCCCCTAAATCCAAAAAGCTTAGAAGCTAGCATTACAGCAAAAAATCAAATCCTTATCACCATCACCAACAAACTTGTGGATATCACCAAGACGTCAGGTCCTGAGTACATTGTCGCTTCCAATGTAAAACTAGGCGATATGCATAAAGCATTTGCAAAAGATCTCATAAATGTCGAGCCCGTCGGCAGCAAGGAAGATGTGGAAGCCCAAAAGAATCAGCTAGAAAAGCTCTCCTTAGGTCTTTCGGATCAGGCTAAAGAGTATTTTTCGGACGCCTGGAAGGCCTCGGCCGATATCCCAAGTTTTACGCCTTGGTCCAAAACAGCCTTTTCCAGAATGGCTGAAATCAATCCCACGGAGTTTAGAAACATTTCTGTCGAGATCATTTCACCAAGCTACCTTGGTCATCGTCTAAAACTAACTGAAGACACTAAAAGTCTAAGCCATTAGGAGGCCACCATGAAATTTACAACTTTAGCATTTTTCCTTTTGATGCCTGGCTGTGCTGCTACGACCGCTCGCTACGTCGACGGTAGTCGAAATGAAGTGGCCCTGGTGTCAACAGACTCTGTGGAGAGTCTTCACGGACAGGGAATTAAAAAAGGCGCAGCAGATGCAGCTATTAAAAAACTGACGGCAAGCCTCGCTACGAAATCTCAAGATGCCAATAGTAAAGACAACTTCTTAGAACTTGCTCGGCTCTATCTCGCAAAAGGGCAACTTGATTTAGCAGAAAAAAATGTCAAGAAGTCCTTGGAACTTGATGTCAAGAATTTGGACTCTAAGCTCGTATTGGCTCAAGTGTACTACCGAAAAGGTCTATTAGACATGGCGACCATGCTCCTTCAAGGCGAATCTATGACCCAGACCCGGGGATCTGAAATGCATAATCTCCTGGCTTTGATTGACCTAAAGAAGGCGAGGCCTGAGCAAGCTTGGGCTCATTTTGAATCTGCCATTCGCCTGGATGAAACCAACATCGCAGCTCGGCTTAATTATGGAATGATGCTTCTTGACCATAGCCTCGACCGCAAGGCTGGCATCCAGTTTGAAAGAACTTTGTCTTTAGTTCCCAATCAACCTGACGCCATCCTTATGATGGCCATGATTAAGGCGCGCCGCGGCGATTTAGCGGGAGCCGAAATAGACCTGGAGAAACTAAATAGTGACCACGGAAAAAATCATGTGGTCCTCTACAACTATGGATCTGTGCTCTACGCCTTGGAAAAATACGAAAAATCACTTGAAACATTAAAAAGCTATCTTGCCTCCACGAAATCAGCTCTTCCCAATTCTGATGAAGCTATCGCTATGATCGACGGCGCTCAAGATCGATTGAAAGAGCTTGAAAAAGGTGATGCAGAAGTAGCCGAAGAAGTCAAAAAAATGCAGGCAATGCCTGCGAAGACCCCCGCTATGCAAGCGGCAGAAATTAAAGAAGAAGAGCTTAAGAGCTCTGATGCTGATGCACTCAACGATCTCATCGCTCACTAGAGTCACAACAAGAGTCACAACAAGAGTCACAACAAGAGTCACAACAAGAGTCACAACAAGAGTCACAACAAGAGTCACAACAAGAGTCACAACAAGAGTCACAACAAGAGTCACACCAAGGAAGGGAGTTAAGTATGTTGTCAATTCCTTTAAAGCCCATTTTGATGGTTTCTGTGATTTCTTTCGGGAACCTCGGCTTTTCGCAGTCGAGCACTCGGTCAGGCCCCGAGGCCAGCCCCCCTAAGCAGGGTGTCCTTAAGCAAAAATCAGACACCCCCAAACCCCTCGCTAGCGCTTCAAATAAGGCGAAAGAAGCGCCTAAGCAAACCAAAGATGATGACGAGGTCAATGACGTCGGAGACACCAAACTTGTAGAACAATCACGCACGAACATTGATTTTTCAGAGAGCCTTATAGAAGGCAAAATGAACGCTCCAAGCGGCTTTCTCATTCAAGGAAGACTGAGCCAGGATCTCACCCGGATGGTACGCCTGAGAACAAGCTTCAAGCCTGAAATATTAAAATCAACTAGCATTCCAGAAAAAAAACCTTAGATAGAAGACTCTGTTGCGAGTGCCCAAATTGCGGTTTTTACATTGGGAATGCCCTTAATCGGCAGTTGCCTTTTGGCACTGCGACCTAAGCGCTCATCACTAATTTTGCTTACTCCTGGCTACTTCTTTCTTACGTCTTCCACAAACTCCCTAGCATTTTCAAACATTCTAAGCCAAGGTGAATTCTCGCCCCAGTTTTCCGGGTGCCAACTATGACTTAAGGTTCTATAAACGCGTTCTGGGTGCGGCATCATGATAAGAATGCGACCATCTTCATTCATGTAGCCAGCAATGCCTTCTGGAGAGCCGTTAGGGTTTCTCGGATAAGATTCCGTTGGTTTCCCGAAGTGATCCAAATACCTGAGGGCCACTTGGCCGCGAGATTGAGGACGTGAGTCTTTCTCCCGAAACTCAGCCTGACCCTCTCCGTGTGACACAGCAATCGGAAGGCGGCTACCCGTCATCCCTTTAAAGAAAATCGATGGGGATTCGCTGATTTCGACTAGAGCGACTCGCGCCTCAAAGCGATCGGAACGATTCTTTACAAATCGCGGCCAATTTTGGGCTCCAGGAATAATTTCTTTTAGTGAAGCCATCATTTGACAGCCGTTACAAACGCCTAGAGCAAAAACATCCGGACGCTTAAAAAAATCTTCAAATTCTTGGCGAAGTCGGCGGTTAAAGAGAATGGTTTTAGCCCACCCCTCACCTGCGCCTAAGACATCCCCATAGGAAAACCCTCCACAAGCCACAAGACCGCTAAATCCGGCAAGAGATATCGTCCCAGAAATCAAATCTGACATGTGGACATCGACACAGGTAAATTGAGCTTTGGTAAACGCCGCCGCCATTTCAAGATGGCCATTGACCCCTTCTTCACGCAAAACAGCCACTAAGGGACGATCGGGATAGGTAATGGGCTTTTTGTTACAGTCAAAACTTTCATAACTTCCTAGGCCCGGATCCTGCTCGTTTTGTTTCGAAAGATATTCGGTTAGAGCCTCCTCTGGGTTATCGCGCAGAGACTGCATGTGATAACTCAATTTCGACCAAAGAGACATCAGTTCAGGTCGTTCCCTAGTTAAAAGTTTCTTTCCATTGCGATGGACAGAAATGGAAGTTCCCTTACTGACAGAACTCACTACATGGAAGGATTCAATACCATGGATTTTTAGAATTTGGCTAAAGGAATCCCGATCACAAGACTTTATCTGAAAGAGGGCCCCTAGCTCTTCTGCGAAAAGAATCTCGGCATCACCACCTTTAACTTCCGAAATATCAAGGTCTAAACTTGCCCGACCCGCAAAAGCCATCTCAATGGCAGCTATTAGAAGACCACCATCGGAAACATCATGATAGGCTAAAACTAGGTTTTGCTTTCTGAAATCTACAACTGCCGCAAAAAATTTCTTTAAAAGCTCACCATCCACATCGGGGGTATCTGTGGCAACTTGATTGTAGACTTGACTCAAACATGAGCCACCCATTCTAAACTTCCCACTGCCTAAATCCACCCAAATTAAGAGACTCCCTCCTACCACATGGCGCAACTCTGGGGTCCAGGTTCGCCTGACATCTTTGACTCGCGAGAAGGCGGAAATAACGAGGGACATGGGGGACGTCATAGTTTTGTTTGACAGCATTCCTTTAGAGTCCCATTCCGACCAGCTGGTTTGCATGGACATCGAATCTTTTCCAACCGGAATGGCGATGCCTAGTTGCGGACAAAGGTCCATGCCTATGGCCTCTACGGCTTCATAGAGACCGGCACTGTCCCGTTCATGACTCGCAGCTGCTTGCCAATTTGCCGAAAGGCGGATGTCTTCCAACTTCTGTACATCGGCAGCTACTAAATTTAGAATGGCCTCGCCTACCGCCATCCTGGCGGAGGCTGTGTAGTTGATGACAGCCAAAGGACCTTTTTCACCCATGGCCATGGCTTCGCCACAAGTGTCTTCATAGGAGAGCGCCGTCACGCCGCAATCCGCCACGGGAATCTGCCAGGGGCCTACCATTTGGTCCCTAGCTACAAGACCCGTTACAGAACGGTCCCCAATAGTAATCAGAAAAGATTTATCCGCAATCGCTGGAAGTTGTAAAAGGCGAGTTAAGGTTTCATTCAAATCTAAATTTTCAAGTTTCAGGGTATTCACCGGCCCAGGAAGCTTTCTTGCCACACGGTGCATTTTAGGCGGCTTTCCAAGGAGAATATCAAGGGGCATTTCGATCGGATGGTTGTTAAAATGACTGTCTATGACCACAAGCTTTTTTTCTTTTGTGGTTTCCCCGATGACCGCATAGGGAGCTCGCTCCCTATGGCAGATCGCTTCAAAGGTTCCTAAATCTGCTTGGGCAATCGTAAGAACATAACGTTCCTGAGATTCATTACACCAAAGCTCAAGCGGGGACATCTCAGGCTCATCGCAAGGAATGGCTCTCAGTTGAATGACACCGCCAAGGCCACCGTCATTAATGATCTCTGGAACTGCATTGGAAAGCCCCCCTGCGCCCACATCATGTATGAAACAAATAGGATTTTGATCTCCCAACGCTGTGCAGCTATCGATGACTTCTTGGCACCTTCTCTCCATCTCAGCGTTGTCTCGCTGAACAGAAGCAAAGTCGAGACTTTCTCGCGAGTCGCCAGAGGCCACCGAAGAGGCGGCTCCCCCTCCTAATCCGATAAGCATGGCAGGGCCCCCAAGCACGACGATTTTGGCTCCTTCGGCCATGGGCTTCTTTTGAATGTGATCACGCCTAATATTTCCGTAGCCCCCCGCAATCATGATGGGCTTATGGTAGCCGCGTAGTTCGAAACCTTGAGACATGGAAATCCGCTCTTCATACGTGCGAAAATACCCCGTTAAAGCAGGTCGACCAAATTCATTATTAAAGGCAGCTGCCCCCAAGGGACCGTCCAACATAATTTTTAGGGCTGAGGCCATACGATCTGGCTTACCATTCTCTTGTTCCCAAGGAAGGGCATAACCTGGAACCTTGAGATTGGAGACCGAAAACCCCACAAGACCTGCCTTAGGCTTTGAGCCTCTTCCAGTCGCTCCTTCATCCCTTATCTCACCGCCAGATCCGGTTGCGGCCCCCGCATAGGGCGCGATGGCAGTAGGGTGATTATGGGTCTCGACCTTCATGAGTATATCTATTGGCTCTTCGTGCGACACATATTTATGAGTCGCGGACTCCACACGAAATCGCTTGCCGACAAACCCTTCCATCACCGAAGCGTTATCCTTATAGGCAGACAGTATTCCCTCGGGACTTTTTTCAAACGTATTCTTAATCATTTGAAACAATGATTTTTCTTGCTTGATGCCGTCAAGACTCCAGGTGGCATTAAAAATCTTATGGCGACAATGCTCTGAGTTCGCTTGAGCAAACATCATAAGCTCCACATCCGTGGGATCACGCCCTAAAACTTCAAAAGCAGCTAGTAAATAATCGATTTCATCGGCAGCTAGGGCGAGCCCGAGGTTTTCATTCGCTTCTAAGAGTGCTTTTTTGCCGAATTTTCTAATTTCTATAAAAGTGACAGGTTTTGGTTCTAGGGATCTAAAAAGCTGCCTAGCTTCTTTTAAGTCTTGAATGACACTTTCTGTCATTTGATCATGGAGCCAAGGGGCGACTTCTTCCCTAGACACGTTTCCTTGAATCTTAAATAGCTTCCCCCGCTCAAGCCTTAAGACTTTCCCGAAGCCAACATTCTTGCAAATATCTGTGGCTTTTGAGGCCCAAGGAGAGATGGTTCCAAGGCGAGGTATGACCGTAAACTCACACCCTACTTGTTTTTGATCTAGGTTAGCCTTCGCTGTTTGGACCGCTGGCTTGGGGCCGTAAGTTAAGAGTTTTTCTAAAATCTCAAGTTCATCTGGGGCAAGTTCAGAGCTCAAACTTACGAAATGTACATAATGAGCCGAAATCTCTTGGATCTGGCTATTTCGCGACTTTAATTCCCCGAGGAGTCGGCTTTGGGCAGACTGAGAGAACACTTGAGATCCGTTAAGAATAAGCACGACGTCCCCCTAAACAATGGAATGGCTATTTTTTAGCAGTAAATGTGTCTAACTGCAACGTCCCTCCTTTGACTTCAAGAGCTAAGTTGTGTATTTTTAATGACACTTGGATGGCACTTAGATGGCACTTGGGCTGCTATGTAGCTTAGAATTTGGGAGGCTCTTCATGACTGTTCATAATTTCTACTCTGGTCCTTCCGTGCTTCCTAGGGCAGCTTTAGAACGCGCAAAAGCCGAGCTCCTGAATTTTGCGAATACGGGCATGTCGGTGATGGAAATCAGTCACCGCTCAGATGCCTTCGACCAACTCATCAAGGAAGCTGAAGAACTTTTACGCTCCGTCATGAAAGTCCCTAAGAACTACAAGGTTCTCTTTATGAGTGGGGGTGCTTCTTTGCAATTCGGGCTGGTACCTATGAACTTTCTTAGACACGGCGATTCTGCAGACTATATATTAACGGGCGGCTGGTCTGAAAAAGCCCTCAATGAGGCCAAGGCTCTGGGGCAGACGAGAGTCTCCTACTCGGGAGCCGCCAGTTTATATCGCCACATCCCAAGGCAAAGTGAGCTCGACCTATCGCCTAAAGCTCGCTATGTGCACATGACCTCAAACAACACCCTTTTTGGGACCCAGTGGCACCATACCCCCGACACTCAGGGGATACCGTTAATTGCTGATATGTCGTCAGACATTGCCTCAAAACCGATTGATATGACTCAATATTCTCTGATTTATGCGGGGGCCCAGAAGAATATTGGCCCTTCTGGGCTGGTAGTGGTTTTAGTCGAGGAGAACTTCCTCGCGACCGCTCAAGACGGCCTCACAACCACGCTTAGGTACAAGACCTATGCCGACCATGACAGTCTCTATAACACCCCAAATACATGGGGTATTTATATGTTAAGAAACGTTCTCGACTGGATTAAGTCCAGCGGTGGCACGGAAGCTCTGGCCCTGCGCAACCAGGAAAAGGCAGGCCTTATTTATGACATGATCGACGAATACCCTAGCCTTTACCTAGGACATGCTGATAAAGAGTCTCGCTCTCTAATGAACATCACTTGGACCTTACCGAGTGATCGGCTT
>CAXNGG010000056.1:0-9055 GCA_964201885.1 Oligoflexales bacterium | reverse complement strand
CCTTGGGCTTAGGAGGATAGATTCGAATTCTAGTTCTTTTCAGGCCAAGTTCACGAATCACCCGTGACCAGGTTGATGGCGAAGCCATCACTTCCCCTGTCTTCTTTCCTAACCAGCTTAATGTCTGAATACTATAGTGGCTGAAATCTTTAGATGTATAAAGGTCCTGAATCTTTATAATTTCAGAGCGAATCATTTGTGTAGGAGAGACTAGCGGACAGCTTGATCTATCTTCGAGTAAACATTTGGCCTCGCGCTTTATCCAGTAGTGATATCTAGCTGCGGTTAGTCCAATTGCCGAAAGACACTTTGAAAGTGGGATCGAATCAGAAGCCAATTTAATCGCAACGAGAATCTTTTCCTTAGCTCCTGAGGACGGAAGTCGTTTATACTGGATTTGAAAACCGAATATTTTAATTATAGTTAGTACTAGCCCATGCTCAGCAGTTACCGCAGCAAGTTTTACTTTCAAGGTCATATTTTCAGCGATTAGCTCTGATGTGTCTAGTTCTAGTTCAGGAATCGTAAAGAATTCCCTTACCCCATTCTTTTTCCACTCCTTAAGAGTCGACAGTGAAATCCCATATTTTAAAAACTTCCGAATATCGCCCGAACTCGCAACAAGATTTTTAAGGCGATGGTCATAACGCCGCTACTCTGATCTTTCCATTAAAATCTGTCCCTTTAAATTCCATTAAAAGGACTATCGGATGGATCGAGAAATTTTTTAGTACTAACGGAAAATTCGTCGGAAACATCGTAAAATGTCTAGAATTGAGGCACGGCAGTGCGCACGTATATCTGGTGAAATGTTCGTCCAAATTTGGGGCGATAAACTACATTTCCAGTTCGAGGGCCATATTGAAAAAGTGACATAATCGAGCTCAACTTCTGAGCGCTCTGGTTTTTGTTTGTCATGCTTCCGGCCAACTTTAAAGACTTGTCCATCTCGATTCCCATATCCGCAACTTCAACTGTCAGCTTCTTTCCCAAACCAATAATATCTCCAACTTGAACACTGCAAAGCTCTATCCATCCTACAAATGTGCAAAAACTTCATAATTGTTTTACTCCGCGTGACAAGTCCGGGCCTCTTATAATTTTTCCACCGAAAATTCGCGAGCATTAATTTGGATACCCTAACTCATCGAAGGGCATGATGAGTAGGAATTTGGTTGGATTCTCGGTCACTGATAAAGGTAAGTCTGCTACATAAAAAACAACAGGCCTTTATTAAGGGCGCTGTTGTTTAAAGATCACTGGGACGAGGTCAGTATCTCACGACACGAACCTAATGCTAAATCTTAGACCATTTCCTTAAGAGCTTTAAGTGCTCTGATTTTTACAACATTACGTGCTGGCTTAGCTTTGAATACTGTTTCTTCGCCAGTAAAAGGATTGATTCCCTTACGAGCTTTTGTTGCTGGCTTGTTGATACGAGTGATTTTTAGAAGTCCTGGAACATTAAATGCTCCTGGTCCTTTAGAACCGATATCAAAGCCGATGAGGTCTGTAAGGGCGTTAAACATAGCGCTAACGTCTTTACGAGTAAGGCCTGTGCCTTCAGCCAAAAGATTCACAATGTCACCTTTTGTGCGTGGCTTTGTAGTCTTAGCGGCAATCGCAGAGATCTTTTTAGGCTCTGGACGTTCCACTTTAACCGATGTTGCCCTTGAAGCAGTAGCTTTTGCTGGCTTCTTAGCCGTTTTTGTTTTTGCTGTTTTAACAGCAGCCTTTGTCGTTTTCTTCGTTTTCTTAGCCATTGCGGCCTCCCTTTTGAGAGATAAAAATTTTTCTATAGGAAAACTCTAGAAATTCGAAACATAAAAATCAAGTCTTTCATGCATTTTTTTTAAAAAAAGTGCATTTTTTTTTAAATTAGGGTTTTGAAGCGGTCTTGGAAGTAGACCATTTAGAAGGAAATTCGATCATATATCGAATGAGGCGAGTCCGTAACTGGGTCTCAAAAATCACCGGAGTCATTTGTTTTTGAATGGCTTGGAAGAGCTCCCTGTCTTCCGCTCTAAGGCTTGCCAAATAAGCCTCACAGAGTTTTTTGTAACTCTGATGGTCATGCTTTTTCATATGCTCTAATTCGTCGCTGGCAGCAGCTCTAGCTACCTGATCGCGAGGGGGTAATGCTATTTTTTGTCGTTCCCCGGGTGAAACTGGGGTCATTGGGCTCTTCGGTGTGGTTACTATTTCCAATTTACTTGTGGACAATCGCTCAAAAATTTGGGTGTCTTGCAGGGACGCCTCAGACGCGAGGCTTAATTGAAGCGATTCCAAGTCCTTTAAAAAATCAAAGGAGTGCCATTTGGACTTAAAGAGATTCCAGGCTTCGGAAACCGAAGTCCTCAAATCTTCCAGGGATTCATGAGCCACGATAGGTATTTTGCAATCCAGCCTGAGTACCCATTCCGAAAAAAGGTCAAACGCGACATAGATCCGCCCCTTAAACTGAACGGAGAGATTTCTATCTTCCGGAGAAAGAGCTTCATAGAATTGAGTCCAGGCATCTAGATGATCTGGAGAGAACCATTTAATCAGCTCAAGACCTACCCGGCGTTTTGCGAAGAATGCGCCGACCGCTTTTCCATAGGACTCCAGGTCCTGAGTCGCCTTTAGACCATCACTAGAACGGAACACTAAAGTTGGGCCTGGATCTTTAGAAAAAGCTAAGTAGCTTTGCGAGACTGAGCCTGTAAAAACCCCATGGTCTTCTAGTTTCTTACCAAGAGTCTGTAAAAGCTTGCGTTCGCGCTCAAAAACCGAAGTCGGTGTGTTTCTTTTTACCCAAGCAAGGCCGCTAAAGGCATGATCCCAACTTAGCCCAGCGGTTCCATCCAGCTGCAGCCAAGACTGCTGAAGTTGCATCGCCTGTTCGATACGTAGCACCACAAGTCTGCTGTTGAAGTCCAAATCCAGCCAGAGGCTCTTCCAAATGCACAGTGGATTTTGTCCTTCAAAGAAATTGCCGATAACCTCCCCCTGGGTAGCAGCCGCTAACAAATCTCGATGGGCATGGGCATACCCTAGAACAAACTCTTCTCCAATTTCACTGAGGTCAATCTCAAAGCGATATTCAGCCTCATGGCGTATCATCCGCAAGCCAGAGCTCATCTCCCAAGACTTAAGACCGGAAGCATCAAATAATTTTAGACAGGGGATTTGGGACAGTGCCCGCTCCGCCAGCATAATCTTAGAATGCCGCGTAAAGGGATTGTCCCCGCTGATCTCAGATTCATGAAAGACTACTGTCGGATTTCCATGGGAAAGTATCTGTTCTTGAATCTTAGATAGAAACAGCCCCACCATGGAAAGCTCATCACTATCTAAAAGCGGCAATACCCTAGACCTTGATACCTGATCAAAAAGCCTGCCTGAGCCTGCGGGAGATTTGGAAAGCCCTTGGAAGGCACGCACCCACCACCAAGGCAACAGCAGCCTATTTTGTTTAAATGGCAATGGGGAGGAAGCGATGCTCACGTTTACTTAGTGCCCTTTTCTTTTTGTTTATTATATTTCCGGTTTGTTTCCTGAAATAATGACTGACCCATTTCTTCACGCAAAATGCGAATCTTCCCTAGTACTTTGTCAAGCAAGATTGGTTGAGAAATAATAATTTCCTTCATAACTTCCACTTCGTCGAAGGTTCCGAATTTGCTGCGTTGAACTGTTTTTTTTGACATATATAATCCCCCCTTAGACTTATCGGCCCATCGGGGGAAAAACTAATCTGCGAATTCTAAAAAAAGGGAAAATGGTCAAAAAAACCAAATAAATACAAAGGCTTTCAAAGTAATGAAAGGCTTGAACCTAGGAAAATAGACTTGGATCTATAGCTAAATTCTGAATCCAGCTGAGAATCTATCCCGCTGGAAATAGAGCTGGGACGCCGAAATCTGGATGTCTTTGTAGAGAATCCCACACCCATCGCCCACTGTGAGGAATAAAAATACTCATACTGAACCTGTAAATTTATAAAAGTCATTGTGAAGGCGCTCTCAAAGCGCTTTCCATCGCTCAAAAAAGAAGCGCCATCATAACTTTCAAGACCATACTCTGCGGAGGCTCTTAGCCGATTCCATGCATCTAAAGTCCACACCCCGCCGCCTTTAACTCCTGGAAGCCTGCTCATGCGAGGGATATGAATCCTGTCCAAATCAGATTGCATAGTAGTCACGGAGTGACCAAAACTGGAACCGAGTTCAAATCCAATCTTTTTAAAGGTCTGAATTTGATAACTATATTCAACAAACAAGCCACTTCTAGCATCTCTTGAGTTAAACGAGCCACCTGAAGCCGGCCGCCTAAACTCCCAGTTGCCTTGCTCCGATTGCAAAAGAAGCGAGAAATTATGCCCACTGCGAAAACCGCGCTTTAGGCGAAACCAATCCATATCGACAGTGTCTTCTGCCCAGCCTTGCGTGGCCGCTAGCAAACTAGCCAATCCAAGAAAAACTAAGATGACAGCGTTGCGTTCAAAATGTACTTTAGGGCAGTTTTGCATAAGCCTGAGTCCCAAGAGTTCAGACAAGAATACCACAATTTTTATTCGGAGCACGAAAAGATTGGAAAATCAAACCACCGAAATGGATTATATTCAGAGTTTTGGTCGTGATTGGTCGACTATTATAACCTTTGCCGGCCCTCCACTTGTCATCATTCTTATCTTTATTGCTATATATTTAGCGCGCCGAATACATGCCAAAAAACTAAGCGCTCTTACTTTAGGCGATAAGCCAGAGACTTCTGAACTAGCAATTGAAGACAATAGTGAAAAATGGGACCTAGAGCCCGAAGAAAAAGACTCTGACCGCTTGGCACCAGAGAGTTCAGAGCTATCTTCAGAGCTATCAATAGAACACACATCAGAAGTAACAACAGCGGCAAGGCCAGACACTTCAGATATTGCCCCACAAAAGCCTCTCAGCAGTCAATCGGAAGCACCGACCGTAGCTTCCTGGATGGAACGCCTGCGATCAGGCTTAGCGAAGACACGCGGGCAATTAACGTCAAGCATTCATGCCCTATTTTCTAGTACTACAAAAATAGATGATGGCCTATTAGATCAGATTCATGAGGCCCTCTATAAGTCTGATATGGGCGTTCAAACCGCCGATCTTATGGTTCAAAAACTTAGAACTCAACTCGCGAGTGGGGAGCCTGTCACGTTTGAAAAAGTTGCAGAACTCCTCAAGCAGCAAGTCATTGAAGTCTTTAAAGCCTCAGAAAGGCCAGTTCTTGTCCCATCTGAAGGCCCGCGGGTAATTTTAGTGATCGGGGTGAATGGCGTCGGAAAGACGACCACTGTTGGAAAACTTGCCGCATGGCATATCAAGGCTAACAAGTCAGTGCTGCTTTGTGCCGCAGACACCTTTCGAGCGGCAGCTATTGAACAGCTTTCCGTTTGGGCTGAACGTATTGGAGTCCAGGTCATAGCCCATAAACAAGGGGCCGATCCTGCCGCAGTCGCCTTCGATGGAGTTAAAGCAGCCAAAGCTCGACGCATGGACGCCGTGATTATCGACACCGCCGGGCGGCTTCACAATAAAGTAGAATTAATGGCCGAGCTGGGCAAGGTAACGAAAGCAATCCATAAAGAAATTCCTGGGGCTCCCCATGAAACATGGATTGTCGTAGACGCCACCACGGGGCAAAACGCCGTTCAGCAAGTAAAAGCATTTAACGAAGTCACACCAATTTCTGGGGTTATTGTAACCAAACTGGACGGTTCTGCTAAAGGTGGGATTGTCGTAGCCATCGCGCATCAGTTTAAGCTTCCCATCCGGTTTGTTGGCGTAGGTGAGTCTTCAGAAGACCTTCGCCCCTTCAACGCCGAAGAGTTTGCTTTTTCACTTTTTTAAAGCTTTACTGAGCACCACAAACTCGTTTAGATGAAGTTGGGAAAATCCTTAAAAGTGCGGGTCCTCATTTACATTTCTCTAAACCCGCCCTTGGGGCGTCTTTTTCAGTATTTCATCTTAAACTCAAGACTTCAAAGACTCGCCTAACTATTCGCTCTTACCAATCAAAGATAAGACTTAAGTTTTGAAACCTTATGTCTGATTAAAATATCTCAGAACTCTCAATTTAAGTTGACTTTAGAAGCAGTCTAGTCTAAACCATACCTTCTTTAGATGGGGCTATAGCTCAGTTGGTTAGAGCGCTACGTTGACATCGTAGAGGTCTCCTGTTCGAGTCAGGATAGCCCCACCACTCCCATTGCTTGGCCACATTAAAAATGATGGCGAATTCGATTCGGGATAGCTGAACGAGCATATGCCAAAGGAAGCTTAGTTACGGCGTCAAAATCAAATTGTGCAGCCAATTTACCATTGATGACACTGCTGTGTTCTCATTGAAGTCTCGTCCATCAGAATTCTCGAAATTGTGACCGCCATAAAGGGTATGGATAGTGACGCGGTTCTTGTCAAAACTGTTTGCAGACTTATAAATTTGGTTCACGTCACAGTTAGGGTCAGATGTTGATATAGTGATATTCAATATCTTGGGGCCATTTAACAGTGGCCCATAAATTTCACTAAACGTTTCCTTAGCGTCACAATTTGGCGTCATGAGGAGCACTGCGCTTGCTCCCTTGTAGGGACCCGCGCATGGCCACCTTTGAACCGAAACTTTTTGCTGCTAAAATGACCATCTTTCTATCGATAAATGGCTCTTTTGTATAGTGTTCCATAACTGAACTTAGTTCGTTTGCTTCCGTGATAAGATCTAGCTTTGGTTCGACTCCCTGTTTAGTGAATGACCAATTAAATCGAACCACATAATACCCAAGGGAGGCAGCTTCGTTCGCAATCCTTTCGAATAGACGTCCGTCCATAAGATACTTTTTGGCCGGTGCAATAACCAAAAGAGGGCGTAGGCTATTTCTGGCTGGAGGATCACTTACAATCACATCGAGAAATTGATCTTTCACCTTCAATTGCCTTTTTTCGTGACTGACTGAAATCTCGTTCTTAGCGGCGCACGCCTTCGAATATTGTGTGTTAGCGAAAAAATCGTAGACAGAGCAGCAATTATAGAGAATTTCATTGGCAATCCTTAAGAATAAAAGATGGAAATAATGTAGTATATGAAGTTCCTGTTTTCAAAGATGGATCATAGTTAAAAGCTACTTCACACAAGGTCGCACATCAATTCAATCTGAAAATAAACAGCCCGTACACGCTAATGAAAACGGCATAAGTTTGCGATTATAGTCCTAAATGTAGAATCAAATCTGATCATCCCCTGTGAACCGGAAGATGCCTATTCCACAATTGCTCAACTCACAGAGGGCTATGCTGCGTCGCGTTTTTTTCGCGCCTGAGATAAATCGAATTCCGCCTGCAGCCTAACCCACATTTCGGCTTCAGTGCCTAAAACATTCTCAAGATCTAAAGCAAAATCTGGGCTAATCGATCTCTTACCGTTTACAATTTCATTAACTTTGCGATGAGCACATCCAATCTCTTCAGCCAATTTAGTCTGACTCCAATTCAATTGCGAAAGGTAGATTTCATTCAAAATCTCACCAGGATGAGATGGGGATTGGTTTCTTAACACATTAACCTCCATGATAGTCTATGATTTCTACGTCTTTAAAATCGCCATTTTCAAATCTAAATACAATTCTCCAACCACTTGTTTTATGAATAGTGACGCTCCATTGGCCCTTTCGGTCGCCACTTAATTTATGAAGTCGGATGTCTGGCGGTGAACCCATAATCTTTAAATTTTCCAATTTTGTGGAAGCATTCATAATTTCAAGTAGGAGCCGAGCGCGTCGCCAACATTCTTTGGGAAGTTTTTTAGATTGTTTAGAAGCCCAAATTTCATTCGCAATTTTTCCTTTTAAAGACTGAATTCCCATTCGTATCAGACCTCCGACACTGAACTTACTACACTATTCGGCACAATGGAATAATGTTTAAAATGAAATTTTAAGAGATTATTATTATTGAGAAAATTACCCCATGAACCCGATCATTGGCTCTCCTTCAATTAGCATCGGCCTTCCCATACTCCAGCAAATTAAACCCTATATTTTAGCGATTTACGGCATGTATTGGCGGTTCCAAGACAGAATTCATTTTTTGGAAAAGGCCAATTAGTGACCCCACTCTCGCTCAAATTTTAGTGTCATATTCCATTAGAAGCAAATCTGCTATCGACCTCAAAAACTTAACCACATCTAAGATCTACTAGGACTTTTCACTTTACATTTCGCACGCTTAAAACTACAACCTACATCGTCTGGTTAGAGCGCTACGTTGACATTGTAGAGGTCTCCTGTTCGAGTCAGGACAGCCCCACCACTCCATTTTCTAAGCCAGATGTAAACTAATGTGGGAAAACGATTCTGGGTTTTTATTCTATTCTAGAAAGTTTTATTTAGTAGACTTGCCAATGCTATTCTATCACTGGGCAAGTGAGTATTAGGCTTGCCTTCGTCCTTGGTTTCTTAGAGTCATCTGAAGCAATAATAGGTGTGATGCTTTGTTCAAATGAATATGCTTCGATGCCATGTCGCATCTGGATGCAAAGGGTGACTTCACCTTCCTTTCCCCACGGCACCCTTGAAATTAGAGTAGCTTTGCCACTTGCCAGTGATTCAGTAGCCATGGAAAAAATTTGCTCATAGGCATGTTCATCAATACCACTTCCGACACTTGAAAATGTATCCTCAACAGCCCTTGCTGTAGGTCGCTCTAGAACCTCCTGCTCATTACCCATGGCAACTCCAACAAAAAGAAGTACCAGGGCGAGATGCTTAATAATACATTTCATGGTTTGATTCTTTGCTAAATAATGGTTTAAAGGCGGCATATTCATCTGACAGAGATCATCGGGAGCGTCTCCTCACTTTTCTACATCAACAGTTTTTAAAGCGGGTGTGCCCTAATAATTATGTATAAATTTCGCTGTTTTTTTCCCTCTACCTTTTTCTAGGCCGCGAGTGATAATCCATACTTGTCTATTTTTTTCCAAAATTGCTCCCATCGATTTACAGAGTACGTCAAGCATCGAAGACTAAGCACCACTGAAG
>CAXNGG010000055.1:0-9176 GCA_964201885.1 Oligoflexales bacterium | reverse complement strand
GCTCTCAATATAATCAAAACCGTGAAAGGAAAGCTCAGTGTGCCTCTTGTTCACATTAAATCAGCAGCCAATCCCGAGTATCTAACGGCCATGTTGGTCAGCGCAGGGTTCCCACTTTTGGCAACTTGATTTAGATAAGACAGCCGTGGTCCTGTATCTCAAATGTAGCTTTGTTTAGAGCTTTTAGGGCATCATGACAGCTTAACCCGGGTCTAGAGCCATAGGAAGAAGGATGAAACACTGGCTCGTAGATCGCGCTGAGGATTTGACTCACTACGAGTTGGACGAGCTTGTCTTCAAAGCAACTTATTGCCAGAGGACGTGTGCTTCCATCTTCTTTGGGTATTTCGACTATTCTTGCTGGTTTCGGAACATACTGTCCTCGGCGAATTCGCTTTAAGAGATCAGCTAAATTCTCCTCTAATTTGGTCCCATTGGACTCTTTAGTTACCCTGTCTATACCGACAGCTTTTGATCCACCTAGCCGTCGGTATAGTTCCCTTAGCCAGTCAATGCTAATAATATGCCCTGGTTGTTAAACACGAGGTTCTTATCACGCGCTGACAGCTCACCTATGCGTAGGAGTTTCGTTGACCACGGAGCCAAACTCAAATGGCTCCTCTTGATACCGGGGTGGAGCTCTCGCTGGGGGTTCGTGTTTCTATGCCAAAGCGCTTGAGGCAGCGGGCTAGGTCACTGCGGTTGGTGATGACGACCACAATGGTCATCTCTCCC
Organism: Oligoflexales bacterium; assembly: GCA_964201885.1. Classification (GTDB taxonomy): domain Bacteria; phylum Bdellovibrionota_B; class Oligoflexia; order Oligoflexales; family CAIMVM01; genus CAIMVM01. Next base: position 8,441 of record CAXNGG010000055.1, on the reverse strand, counting down.
TTAAGATGCTGACATTTACTCACATCGATTTCAAAGACTTGTTTTAAGGGAACTCTCGGCTGCGCAGGTACTTTTTAGGGAGGTCTACTTTATCCCAGAAACCCCAATATGAACTCTGATGCCAAAATTGGATGTAACTATGCAGAAACAAGCGAATAGGATGGCTTTTTAGGGAGAGCCTTCCAATCAGCAAAAATTGCCTTGTAATGCAGTAGATACGCTTGGTCTAAAATAGAAGATAGCCATTATATTTCTATGCGGGAAGAAGGTTAAAATGATCAAAATAGTCTTTAAATACTTTTTAGCGGTTACGCTCGTAATTATGAGCCTATCAGGAGTCTTGATTGCCTCTAAACATCTCACTCTTGCTTCTGCGAAGCCTGCGAGCCCTATTTCTAAAAAAATAAGCACGTCTACCCTTCCTTATGACTCCATCGGAAATGCTTCCAAAACTATCGCTTCCGCTGAGGAAAACCTATCCCCTTCGGACAAATTCACGGTTGACCTAGGCGCAACGAAGTCCCGAGAAAATGCCGAAAAAATATTAGAAAGTTTGGCTCAAAAAGGAATCCAAGGATTCTACACTCCGTTCCAAAAGGAAAACGGCTCCCTAGCCTTCAGAGTCCGAGTTGGCCTCTATAAAACAGAAGAAGAAGCAGTTGAAAGTTCAAAAAAGATCACTTCAGCAACACCTTTTACCGGCAATGTTCTGAAAATATAGATCTGCTGCAAAACAAGACGTTATTTTAGAACGTGAAGACCTAATTCAAAGAGTTCAAATCTAGGGCGATCCACCCTCTAGAAATTGCTAGAGCTGAAAGACTTAAAACGAAAACCCAAAGGACAACTCCTAGGATTGCTGGTCGAAAACCCATTTCTTTAATACTTTTAAGATTTATATTTAAACCAATTAAGAACAAAGTGATGACCAGTCCTTTCTTTCCTACCCATTCCACGCCATCGCGAACGAACACCAGGTTAGGATAATTTGATGTCAAAAAGCTGAAAAGACATGAGGAGAGAATAAACCCTAATATAAACCAAGGCCGCTTGACCTTTTGCTCTGCATCGTTGTTGTTTCTAATATTTCGGAAGGCCCAACTTAGAAAAACCGTTAAAGGAATAATCCAAACCGCACGGGCAAGCTTAATCGTGGTTCCGACTCGCAAAGCGTTTACACCATATTGCATAGTCGCCCCAACTACAGAGCTTGTATCATGAATGGCCAATGCAGCCCAGAGACCGAACTGAGTCTCATTAAATCCAAAAAAATGCCCCATCGGTGGAAAAATGACCAGAGCTATGGAATTTAGCAAAAAGACGATCCCAAGTGCCATCGAAGCGTGATTGGATTTGGCACCAATAGCTGGCCAAGCTGCGGCAATGGCACTTCCCCCGCAAATAGCTGTACCTACAGTTACTAGGGCTGATGTTTCTAAATTTGACTTCAGTACTTTGGCTAAACAATAGCCTACACCTAAAGTGATGGTAATGCTCACGAACGTGTAGGCTAAGCCGGAATACCCAGCTTTTAGGACTTCCACTAAATTCATGCCTGCACCAAGCGCCACTATGGAGTTACTCAATAACCTTGGTGCGATGAGCTTCGTGCGATCGAGCCACGGATTTCCAAGTAGGAGAGAAATACAAATCCCTGCCAAGAGGGCATAAGAAGACACAAATCCCAAAAGGATGGCAAGTACTGGCACAATGATAATCAAGGATTTTGCAATGGGGTCATGACGCACTTTTAATCTCTGCCTCTAAAAACAAAAATCATGCCTCGAAGCCTGACAAGAAGCGAGATAAAAAGCAAGATTCGACTACAATTTTAACATCTCTACGGAAGGGCCAGCACCTTCCTCCAAAACTCTCTGATCAGAATCAATCTTGCCATCGAAATTAAAATCGAAAAGACGCATGGTCACATTGCCAGATGAATTAAGGGCCTCAACCATATCCACGTCTCCGTCGTGATTGAAGTCCCAAGCACGGTAGGCAAGCTCCTCTCTGTCCGGTTGCCCCTCTCTTTTAACCACTATAGAGACTGGTCTATAGTTGGGCATGGGCCACTCGCTAGTTTGCCAGGTGCCATTAATGTAATCCAGGCCAGCGATACGAGCTGCTGACCTAATGTCCCAGGGATCTAAAATCACCCCTGAAGCCTCAGGAGCCGTCTGGGTTTGGCAGGCCATCAGGCAAACGGCGGGAATGAACTGCAGAGCTTTGGCGAGATACTTTGACTTCAACTGGGCCTCCCCAACGTTTTACAATGAATTCAGTAGCCTAATCGGGTAAGATTCACCGCTTTTTAAAGTGTTTTATTCGGAAGGAACTGCCTGCGCTATGCAAGACCCTAAATTTATTAGAAACTTCTGCATCATTGCCCATATTGATCATGGTAAATCCACCCTGGCCGACCGGCTTATTGAAGAGACGGGCTCACTTGCCAATCGCGAGATGAAAGAACAGGTTTTAGACTCCATGGACATTGAGCGTGAGCGGGGAATTACCATTAAAGCTCAAACGGCATCAATGCACTACAAATCCCTGGACGGGCAAATCTATCAACTGAACCTTATCGACACCCCCGGGCACGTAGACTTTAGTTATGAAGTTTCAAGATCCTTGTCCGCTTGCGAAGGCGCTATCGTTGTGGTCGACGCCTCTCAGGGCGTGGAAGCTCAGACTGTCGCCAACGTAAATCTCGCTAACGAGTCTGGCTTGACACTTATTCCCGTCATCAACAAAATCGACCTTCCTTCAGCTGATCCTGACCGAGTTAAGGGCGAAATCGAAGAAGAGCTCGCCATTGAAGCTACGGAAGCTGTGCTGACAAGCGCTAAATCAGGCATAGGGATATCTGAACTTCTAGAAGCCATTGTTAAGCGGATCCCTCCTCCAAAAGATCTAAGGAAGGAACCCCTCAAAGCACTCATTTTTGATAGCTGGTTTGACAGTTATCTTGGAGCGGTTTCCCTGATTCGGGTGATGTCTGGGGAGCTTTCCCTGCGCGATAAGATGATCATGATGTCGACGGGCAAAAAATATGAAGTTTTAACCATGGGTAAACTCACTCCCAAAGCGATCCCTGTTGGAACCCTGTCTGCTGGTGAAGTGGGGTTTGTTTCTGGGTCCATAAAAGACATTGGCGACACCCGAGTGGGAGATACGATCACTCTTGCTTCAAACCCATGCACAGAAGCATTGGCAGGCTTTAAACCGGCAAAACAGATGGTGTTTGGCGGAGTCTTTCCTATAGAAACCGATCAATTCCCCATCTTAAAGGACTCTCTAGAAAAGCTTAAGTTAAATGACGCCTCGCTTATCTTTGAGCCAGAAAGCTCAAATGCCCTAGGTTTTGGATTCCGCGTTGGCTTTTTAGGCTTGCTTCATATGGATATCATCCAAGAGCGGCTCGAACGGGAGTATAACTTAGATCTTATTTTCACAGCTCCCAGCGTCGTCTATAAAGTCATCATAAACGATGGCTCAGTTCTTTTAGTTGAAAACCCAGCCAAATTGCCTGAGCCCGGAAAATTCGACCATATCGACGAACCTTATGTAAAACTAACGGTTCACACCCCAGAGGAGTTTATTGGTACCATCATTAAGCTTCTTCAAGACAAAAGGGGAATCCAAAAAGCCATCGAATATTCCAGCGCCAAACGAGTCAGAATCATTTATGAATTGCCCATGAATGAAATGATCTTTGACTTTCATGACAAGCTAAAATCCATGTCGAGAGGATATGCTTCCATGGATTACGAAATCATTGATTATCGAGAAGGCGACCTTGTAAAACTGGAAATCATGGTCAACCAAAATCCCGTCGATGCCCTCGCTTGTATTGTTCATAGAGACTCCTCCTTCTTTAAAGGACGTATTCTTTGTAAAAAGCTCAAGGAATCCTTAGATCGTCATCAGTTTCAAATTGCGATTCAGGCAGCTATTGGTGCCAAAGTAATTGCTAGAGAAACTATTTCTGCCCTTAGAAAAGATGTTACCGCCAAGTGTTATGGTGGCGACATTTCAAGAAAGCGGAAACTCCTAGAAAAGCAAAAAGAAGGTAAAAAACGGATGAAGCAAATCGGAAATGTTGAAATCCCCCAAAAAGCTTTCATGTCGATTCTTTCCCTGGACGAAGAATAGAGCTAAAGAAAAAAGAGTTTCCTTCATACAGAAACTCTTTTTTATGCTTTAAAATTACCACTAAAACTCTTTTCAACTGTGTTCACGCAACCGGTTACACTTCCAACCGATCTCGTAAAACAAGACTAAATCAGCGAGTTCTTTGAGTACGGATTAATCTCTCTAACAGCAGGAAAGAACAGGTCCTCCTTCATTTGATACGCTTTGAGTGTATGGAGGATTTTTACCACAACCTTCAAAAATCCCGTAATGGGTTTCAAAGTTGCCGATAAAATCAAAGTTTTCTTGAAAGCGAGTTTGAAAGAGCATATTCCAGGTGTTTCCACATACGGCCTTGATCTTGCCCTTTTCGAAATAGTGATGGGCGTCTAGGAACATGCCCTTTTCCGAATGTTGAATATTTCCTAAGTATCTCACGGCCTGCCCAAAGTCTTCACAATCCGGTTCTAGGTCCTTTAGCTTGAAAAGACGATAGGTGATGGAATGAAACTTTATGTCGCCTAATTTTTCAAGAGCCTCCTCGTTTTGAACAGATATAGGACTTGAAGACACAACCCTTGGGTCGTAAAACCCAGAACGCTTTGCCATCTGCTCAAAATCATTCCAGTAGAGTGCTCCTGAAAGGCATTCACCATAGAGAACCTTATCGTGGGCAAGAACTTCAGGGATTCTGCGACTCGCATAGACATCACTAAAATAAAGTTCTCCACCCTCCTTGAGAAGACTAAAGCATGCTTCAAGAACAGCTCGCTTGTCTTTTACTAGATTTAATACACAATTAGAAACCACCACATCAAAGCTAGATTCTTTTAAATTAAGTTTTAAAAGGTCTTCTAAAAAACCTTCATGGAACTCGACATTTTTTTTCGAATAGCCGAATTTATCCATATGGAAGTCCACATGCTTACGCGCAGTTAGCAGTTGCTCCTTGGTCATATCAACCCCAACAACAAGGCCCTCTTGCCCAACCAACTGGGAGGCAATATAACAGTCCCGACCAGCTCCTGAGCCTAAATCAAGTATACGCGTCCCCTCAAGCCGCAAAGGCAAAGTCAACCCGCAACCATAGTACTTAGCAATAACTTCTTCATGAATATTTGACATAGCGGACTTTATATACCGCGGCATAGCTGTAGAGGTCGTACAAGCATTTGTCATTAAATCTTCCGAGGTTTGCAATACCTTTCCATAATAGTCCTGCACATCTAAATGAACATCTGCCATAAATCCCCTTATTTCTTTGGTTTCATATGAATTTGTTTATGGAAAAAAACTGTAAAAACATCATGAAGCAGAACCTTAACACTTACCAAATCTTCCTTCCAATACTTAACCTGTTCTTTTTAAATCAGGCAACCCAAATCAATAGGCATCTAGCAGCATAATTCGCAATTCACAACGCTCCTCTAATAAACCTATCCTTTCAATCTCCATTTCGTCCTTCAATTTGGCCTCTAATCTACGTGTCTGAATGAAAACACCGCTCAAAACAAGCCTCAATAGAGCCACCATTCAGAACCAGGCTTAGATTTCTCAGCTCACCTACACTGCTTACCCAACAAATTATGAAAACCAAAGTGTGATACTTTTGAAATCGAGTGTGCTTTCGTGACGACTTGGCGGCATACAAAAAAGACACCACAAATTCCGCGGGCTCCAAACACAAGCTGCAGTAAGGGATATAAAAAAGTTGACTAGCCAGTCAACTTTTTTCTTGCAACTTAGCTCCACCTTACCTTAAGCTTTTTAAAGTCACCCAATTATCTCGGAGGTTTTATTATGAAAGTTATTAACAGGCTCCTTGTTTCCGCTAGTATCGCTCTTTCACTAACAGCGCGGGCAAGTATCCTTCCCCCAAACAACCTCTACCTTCAAGATGGGTTTCTTGCAGGCGGCATCACACAAGAACAGTTTAATGACACCATTGATTTTGTAAGCGCGTATTACGCTCCAGTTGTCGCTTCTTATAAGGCAAAGCTTGTTGTTGTAAGAAACTGGGATGACTCTACAGTTAACGCTTATGCTAACAGATCAGGCAAAACTTGGAATGTGAATATGTTTGGCGGCCTCGCTCGCCGTCCCGAAGTGACCGTTGATGGATTCGCTCTAGTAATTTGCCACGAAATCGGTCACCACCTCGGCGGATTCCCCTTTGTGCGCGACTGGGCTGCTGACGAAGGTCAATCTGACTATTTTGCTACACAGGCTTGTGCCAGAAATCTTTGGAAAAATGATTTTAAAGTAAATGCGACATTTTCTTCTAAAGTAAATGCCGTTGCTAAAACCAAGTGTGACGCGAGATGGGACTCTGAAGTAGAGAGAAATCTATGCTATAGGGTTTCTGATGCAGGTTACTCATTAGCTACTCTTTTAGGCGCTCTTGGCGGATCTACATTGCCAGACTTTTCAAAGCCAGATACCAGTAAGGTTTCCGCTACAAACCACGCTCACCCCAAAGCTCAGTGTCGCCTAGATACTTATTTGGCTGGTGGTCTTTGTGACGCACAGTTCCAAGATGATTTGATTCCAGGATCCGGCACAAAAATGGGAGCTGATGAAAAGGAAAAACAAGCACTTTCCGTTTCTTGCTCACAGTTTGATACTACCCGCGAATTCGCTGGCCGTCCTACTTGCTGGTTCAAGCAAACCATTAAGTAATACTCTAAGTTATTGCATCAAGACTTAAAAAGAAGCGACTATCTCGTGATAGTCGCTTCTTTACTTTTGAACCTAACAGATTCAACCAAAACCTAAGTATCAAACTTTAGGGCTATCAAGACCTAGCCGCAGACTTGAGCCAAAATAAGCTTAAATCCAAAAAAATTGACCAGCCAGTCAACTTTCTTCTTGCAACTTACGGGATACTTATCTTAGTATCCTCTCAACTACAAAAAAACAAGAATGGGAGATGTCAAAATGAAAATGATGAACAGACTGCTTGTAACCGCCGGTATTTGTGTTTCCGCGGGAGTTAATGCCAACATTCTTCCCCCAAACAACCTTTATCTTCAGGATGGGTTTCTTGCTGGTGGTTTAACCGAAGATCAGTTCAATGAAACTATTGACTATGTTTATGCATACTACGCGCCTGTAGTATCTGCCTTTAAAGCAAAACTCGTCGTCAACAGAAAATGGGACGACACCACTGTCAATGCCTATGCCACTAAAGTCGGAAACACATGGAGCGTAGCTATGTTTGGTGGCCTTGCTCGTCGACCTGAAGTTACTACAGATGCATTTGCCTTAGTGGTTTGCCATGAAATCGGTCACCATTTAGGCGGGTTTCCTTTCGTTCGCGGTACAACAGCAGATGAAGGGCAGGCCGATTACTTTGCTACTCAAGCCTGTGCTAGAAATCTTTGGAAAGACGACTTTAAAACAAATGCTTTATATGCAGCTAAAGTAGACCCGACCGCTAAGTCAAAGTGCGATGATAGATGGGACTCTGAAGTAGAGCGAAATCTTTGCTATAGAATTTCAGATGCTGGGTTTGCACTTGCTAAGCTTCTAGGATCTCTCAATAGCAGCCCACTACCAGATTTCGCTAAGCCAGACACCAGCAAAGTAGATAACACGAACCACACTCACCCCAATGCTCAGTGTAGGCTCGACACCTATCTAGCTGGTGGCCTATGCGATGCGGAGTTCAATGACGCTTTGATTCCTGGATCAAGTAGAAAACTTGCTGTTTCTGAAAAAGAAAAAGAAGCTCTTTCCGTTTCATGCTCACAGTTTGATAGCGCTCGAGCTTTTGCTGGCCGTCCTGCTTGCTGGTTTAAACAAAACGTTAAATAACTTTCAGTAAACTTTACATTTCTTTACACTTTAGCGGTGACTTTTTCTGAAAGTCACCGCTTTCTTTTACCCAAGCCAAATCTCAAATACCTGCACTCAAAAGATATCGTCACGATGTGTGTCTAAAATCTACAAATACAATTGTAGGATGACTGCCAGAGCAACTTAAGGAGGCATTACCTAGGATAGAACTCTCAGCAGGACTGCTTCCACAAACCTAGACGAAGCGAAATCTAAAAATCTCGTCACTCAAAATCCACCATAAAAAAAGCAAAGTAACTTCATTAGCCTTCACCTAAACTCCAAAAATCATCTCCATTTAATGATCGCTTTTAAGTGTCCTTGGACCTTTATGATGTGCGATTTCGGAAACCTCGCATTCAAAAAAAAGATACCTACGTCGCTAGCAGACGGGCTACCAATAGTCAAACATCACCACCCTCAAGCAGCAGCTCCCGGCATGATTTTTGCTAAAGCGCCGATTTTATTACTGA
>CAXNGG010000054.1:0-9241 GCA_964201885.1 Oligoflexales bacterium | reverse complement strand
CGCGGCGCCAATGATGACGAGCCGGTTTTTTAGACTCATTAAAAGTTGATTTTAAAACAAAGCCCTCCGAAGAAGAGGGCTTTGTTTTTCATTTTAAGATGTCATCACTTTTAGGGGCAGTTTACCCCAGATAGATCAGCCTTAGTTCCTCCCATGACCGCATAAGCATCACAAACCTTTTTGATGTCTTCTGGGGATTTTGCGTTGATTTCTGAAGCTTTTGCTACGATCGCTGTCTTGGCTTTGTCTTTGGTATTAGCTGTTACTGCTGTCGATTTTTGAGTTGTGTTGGCAGAAGTGGATCCTGTGCCTGCTTGGGAGAGTTTAGCTTTCAACTGATCCAGACCCGTAGTAACAGAGGGAGGAAGGTTTCCAATGCTACCTATCGCTTTTGCTACCGCGGTCAAGTCATTATCAAGCGCCGAAACTATCGAATCTCCAGATGAATTAGTAACGGTTGCCGCAACGGCTTGGGCTAAGGATGAAATATTACCGATAAGGGAATCTACATTGCCGGTACTGATTTCTGATGCTGCTTTTTGAAGGCGAGTCACTTCCGTATTTAAAATGGAGGCTTCAAGAAGGTGGAGCAAGGCCCAGGCAAATTTGCCTTTTCCTCCCAACGCTTCTTTTTGATTTCTAATGGTACCGCAACCATCATGTCTCACATCCCCTGCAATTCTGAGCTCGGCAGGGGTATAGGGACAAAGCATTTTAATGGCAGTGGTTAGCTTAGCAACTTGAGGGCTGATCGTTCTAATTTTAGAAACCCCGGAACCGGCTGCCGTTAACGTTTGAACATCCACACCTAGTACGCAGGCTAATTTGTCCGTTACTTCCGTCTTGGTGGTCAAACAAACCTTTAAAGGGCCTGCATCTAATTCTTCCGCATCTTTAGCGGTAAACGCCACAACTCTCACAATATCTAAAAATGACAGCCCGGCTTCGCCCATATAGGAGTAGGCTCGCATGGAGGCTGCTTCGCTGCTAGCTGGGTATGTCTTTAAAACTTCATCCAGTGTCTTTCCGGAGGCAACATACTCTTTACGGTCATACTGAATTCTTGCTTTGTCGATCAAGGCCTCATACCTTTGCGTCGACTTTCCTTTTCCAAAAAGCATTCCATTTACAGACGAAGAAGCACCACAAGCACTTAGGATACTCATGAGCAGGGCGAAAAAACCAGATACAAATAGAACTTTCATGTCACTCCTTACCATCGACAATAATGATTTCTTCGTCGTCATCCGTTACATGATACTTATCGCGCATTACTTTTCGGGCGTAGTCAGGCGATGCTGCAATATTCTCTATCTCAACAGCTAGCTTCTCATTTTGTTCTTTCAAGCCATCAACTGCTGACTTGAGAGTTTCATAGGATTTTTTGAGTTCAAAATAGTTCTTCATCGTATATTGACCACGCACGACTCCCATGGATAGCACAGCTACACAAAGACCAGCTAAAAACCTTCCTGGTAACATAGGATCCACGAGCACTCCGCCATTGGTTCTGTGGTATTTTACCACGATCAACTGGAATGGGGGGCATGGGGCTAAAAACTAAATTTGGGTGTTTAGGGAAAGGGCCGAACAAACTCTAAAAGTTTCGGGAGATAGGATTAATCTAAATCATACTCATAGCGCGTCTCTCCCGTCTGAAGTTGAGACAGATTGACTTTTCTTAGTCCAAAAGAGTCAAAACGGACAATGGCTTTTTTGCTGCCAAACTCACTCTCGACAGCTTCCACTATTCCTCTGCCAAAGGTCGGGTGCTTAACCTTAGAACCCTCGTCGACTTCCTCTTCATCTGCCCAACCCGTAAACGAGCTGCGTTCCTTGTCTATGCTGACTTCTTGGTCTACACCCGTCATATGCAAAAACTCTTTGGGTATTTCACTCAAAAACCGGGACGGTGGATTCGCCATCCAATTGCTATAAACCCGACGTTTACGGGCAGAAAAAAGACTTAACTTCTCTTTGGCTCGAGTCATACCCACGTACATAAGGCGGCGTTCTTCTTCTAAATCCTCTGCGTAGTCCATGGAGTTCAAGTGGGGAAGGAGTCCATCTTCTACCCCTACCATGTAGACTCTCTTAAATTCTAAACCTTTAGCTGAATGCAGCGTCATAAGAGTCACACCAGTCGAAGATTCTGACTCACTGCCCGTCATGCTAATATCTTGAAGCCACTGGGACAATTTAACTTCGGGGTTGGCTTCATGGAAGTCGCTCATAGCAGCAGCAAGTTCATGGACGTTACCTAACTTGTCTTTGGCCTCTTCAGGATGTTTCGTGTCTAAATGACGGCGATAATCGGTAAGTTCCAAGATGGACGGCACAATCTCATGGGGGGCAGACTCTTCACATCTAGACTTTAACGAATCGACGATATCCACAAATACCTTAAACTTCGCACCCAATTTCGGCACATTTGTAGAGACACATTCTCTAGCAGCTTTAAGAAGTGAAAGACCCTTTGCTTTGGCGAATTCGTTTAAATTTTCAACGGCTTTATCCCCGATCCCGCGAGTGGGGATGTTGACTATGCGCCGAAACGCCACATCATCCCCATCGTTGATTGTGAGGCGCACATAAGATAAAATGTCTTTGATCTCGGCACGGTCATAAAAGCGAAGAGACCCATAGATTTGATAAGGGATATTCTGTCTGCGTAAATTTTCTTCTAGGGATCGCGACTGGGAGTTGGTGCGATAAAAAACTGCAACATCAGTAAACGGATAGATGTTTTTTTCTCGCTTGATGAGATCAATCACATTCCAAGATTCAGCTTCACCATCAATCTCTTGGACATATTCAATAAGATCGCCGGAACGATTTTCGGTCCAAAGTGTTTTTGCTGCGCGTACCTTGTTGTTTTGGATAACAGCATTTGCGGCATTTACGATGTTCGAGGTGCACCTATAGTTCTGCTCTAGTCGACACTCGATTGCCGTTGGGAAATGTGTTTTAAAGTTAATGATATTGGACGGATTCGCCCCCCGCCAAGAATAAATAGACTGATCGTCATCGCCCACTACCATAAGATTCTTTGAATCTCCAAGCAAAAGGGCTACAAGTTCAAATTGAGTTGGATTGGTGTCTTGATACTCATCTACTAAAACATAGCTATAGCGCTTTTGAAGGGCTGCGCGCACTCCTTTATGGCTGCGAAGCAGAAGTAACATGTTGAGCAGAAGATCTGAAAAATCCATGGCATTTGCCAATGCCAGCTTCTCTTGATAGCTGCGGTAAATCTTTACGTAGTAGGGAGGAAATTGACTTTGATATTCTGACTCAAAGGTTTCGGCTTCTCGTGGCGACCAGCCTAAATTTTTCATTCTCTGAATGGCAGATTTGTAGTCGGATACGGACTCTTCAATTTTAATATTGAGTTCTTTTAGAACGGCTTTAATTACTGACTGGGAATCATTATCGTCATAAACCGTAAAGTCCGAGGTAAAGCCAAGTTCAGAGGCAAACTCACGTAACCATCGAGCACATGCCGAGTGAAACGTAGCGATGGTGGCAAGCCCAGCATCTAATGTAAGAGACGTAGCGCGCTCTCTCATTTCGCCGGCTGCTTTATTGGTAAATGTAACGGCAAGAATGCGGCTAGGCGAAACGCCCGAATCAATCAATAAGGCAATCCTTGTGGTAATGACTCGAGTCTTTCCTGAGCCAGCTCCCGCAAATACAACAAGAGGCCCCTGATCATGAAGCGCAGCTTTTTTTTGAACTTCATTTAAGGTCTGTAGCCAAAGCCTAGAAGCTTCATGATGAACTTGAATCTGATTCACTATTCCACCGTCACTGACTTCGCCAAATTGCGAGGTTGATCCACATCAGTTCCCCGCTTACAAGCCACATGATAGGCGAAAAGCTGAAGGGGTATGACATTGATGATAGACTGCAAAAATTCATCGCTAGATTGGGGGAGGCCGATAAAATCCTGGCAAATACTTTGAAATTTAAGGTCACCCAGGGCACCAATGCCAAAAATTTTGCCTTCTCTAGCTCTTACTTCTTCAATATTGGACATCATTTTATCGTAATGGCGATCCTTAGGGCAAAGAGCGACAACTGGCATATGTTGGTCAATCAGGGCAATCGGCCCATGCTTTAACTCTCCGCCTGCATAACCTTCAGCATGAATATAAGAAATTTCTTTAAGCTTTAAGGCCCCCTCTAACGCAATGGAGGCATTGGCAGCACGGCCTATATAAATACAATTTTGAACTTCATAATAGGTTTGTGAAATTTTTTCCACAACGGGACCTAAACCAATGCCATGCTCAACTTGGGGAGGGAGTGCTTTAAGAGCTTCCATCACCGAGTTCAGGGGGATATCGTGTTTCAGTTTGACAGCAAGGGCATGCGCCAAAATATAAAGACAAAGCACTTGGGAGGTAAATGCTTTGGTGGAGGCAACACCAATTTCTGGTCCCGCTTCCATATATAAAGTGCCATGGGCGGTCCGGGGAATCGTCGCAAAATGTACGTTACAAATGGCAAGACTCTGACAACCCTTTTCCATGGCATGCTTCAAACTCGCCAGGGTATCGGCTGTTTCACCGGACTGGGTTATCGGGATTACGAGAGTTCCTTCATTGAGCCATGGGTCGCGGTAACGAAACTCACTGGCTAGCTCTACTTGCACAGGAACCTTTACAATAGGCTCTAAAATATACTTCCCAATCACCCCGGCCAAATAAGCAGTACCGCACCCTACAATATGAATCGCTTTAATTTTCGTGACATCGATGACATCTAAACCAAGAGCCGCTTCGTTAAAGGTCCCCTTATCGACATCTACCAACCTCTGAATGGTTTTTGCCATAACGGCAGGTTGCTCGTGGATCTCCTTCAGCATGAAGTGCTTATAACCACTTTTTCCAATATGAAATGATGACAAATCTAAAGTCAGAGGCTCTCGCTCTAGACTGGCCCCTTCTTCATCCCAAAGCTCAATAGAGGTCGGTGTCATGCGACCCATTTCTCCATCTTTTAAGAAGACGACCTTTCTTGTATGCTCAATAACCGCAAGGGCATCAGAAGCGAAAAAGTTTTCTCCTTCTCCATAACCTAGTACAAGCGGCGATCCTTCCTTTACAAAATAAATCGTAGATGGTTCATCTTCTACAAGAATTCCTAAAGAATAAGCCCCTTGCAGTTTTTCGCGAAGCGAAAGCAAAGTCTTCTTCATGTCCTTATTTTTTCTATAGAGATCGATGAGAACATGTAAAATAACTTCCGTATCCGTTTGGGATTTAAATTGAGCTCCCTTCGCTTCACATTCCGCCTTTAACTCTCGAAAATTTTCTATGATGCCATTGTGAACGATGGCCAATTTATCTGCCACATGGGGATGGGCATTGGCGGTGGTGGCTGCGCCGTGGGTCGCCCAACGGGTGTGACCTAGACCCACATGGGCGTTTTGAGGCAAATTTTTAAGTAGAGGACGAAGCTTAGAAAGTTTTCCTTCGCTTTTTTCAATATAGATCTTGGAATCCTTGCCGACCACGGCGAGACCCGTGGAGTCGTAGCCACGATATTCAAGCTTGGCCAAACCCTCAAATATAATATCGAGGCACTCGCGCGATCCCACATAACCGACAATTCCACACATAGACTTACTCCTATGACCTCGATTGGAGGTAAAGATTCATTTTTTCTTTTTGTTTTAAATCATTAACACCAGCAAAAATCTCGGGATCTCGACCAATATAGGCCTTTACCTTAGCTTTATCACTAACGGCAATTTGTACGATATCGGTAAGATAATATTCTTTTTGAGCATTGACTGGCTCAACTCTATCGAGCCAAGCAAATAGAAGGGCTGTTCGTGCGATAAGAACGCCTGAATTGCACATCTTAATTTTAAGCTCTTCACTCGTCGCATCTTTTTGTTCCACGATTCGAGACAAAACCGCATTCTCACCTAAGACTAAACGTCCATATCCTGAAGGATCTTCTTGCTCCATCCCCACAATCGTGAGATCTGAGTTCTCTGCCCGGTGAAACCTAAAAAGATCCGTAAAGAACTCGGATGTGAGGGCCGGGGTATCCCCGGCGCAAATAAGAATATGCTCTGAAGCTTCCTCTTTGCCCCGCCATAATGCCAGTTGAGCGTAGCTTGGGGGCCTGGTCCTTTTAAAAAAAACGGCTGCTGAAGCTACCGCATCGGCAGTCCCCCTACGCTCTCTTTGTAAGCAGACCATAAGATCAGGGTTGACCGCTAAAAACGTCTCAAAACCCGTGAGGTCTTGACTTAAAACTAACCCAATACGCCCCATCTGGGCCCGCCTCAAATTTTCCACCACATGAATAAGCATAGGTTTTCCAGCAACTTCGTGCAAAACCTTGGGCAAATCACTTTGCATCCGGGTGCCTTTGCCCGCCGCAAGAACTACGGCCGTTACTGCTGACATTCCCTACGTCTCCCCCATGAGTCTATAAAGTATATTTTTATAGAAAATTAAAGTGCCAAAATGAATTTCGGACATTACCAGGAAACTTGGGAATATGCATCAAAGAGATTCACCTCAATACCTTTACCTTTAGCTACTTAGGGCGTATAGTGATGGACCGGACATTAAGGAGAATTCATGGGCTTTTTTGAGAAGATATTTGCGTATTTTGCAGGCCGCACGGACAGACGCCATTCCAGCATGGCCGAAGCTGCGAAAAACCCTAAAAGCCTTAAAGAAGACCGTCAAGCCGCCATTGAATACTTTGTAGAAATATCTGACTGCAATATAGCTGTACCTGCTTTGCTTCAAAGGTTTGAATTTAGTTTAGAGCACGGGATCAATGACACTCGAGAAAAAGAAAAGTGCATGTCAGGCATTGTAAAGTACGGAACGGAAGCTCTTCCTTTTATAGCGGAACATCTAAAATCTACCAGCCGTATTGCTTGGCCTATAAAAATGCTTCTTAAAATCACCGACGAAGCTTCCGTAATCCAGGCCCTCAAGGACTGTCTTGATTTTGGTGAAGTCGCCTTTGATCAAGATAAAACCGATAAAAATTATGATATTCTTTGCTACTTAGCCGACTACAAGCTTCCAGGATACCACAAAGAAATCGCTCATTTTCTAACAGTTCAAGATGAGAGAGTCCGCTACGCTGCGGTAGAACTTCTTTGTGGGCAAGATGACCAGGAAGTTCCTCAAATTGTTGAACGATATCTGTCTGATGACTCCAATGAGAACACTCGTCTAAGAAGGGTAGTAGCTACCGCTTTTTTAACTCGCCATTGGCCGGTAAAAGACCTAGAAACCTACAATCTAAAGCCTGTTCCTGGATTTAGGTTGTCTGAAAAAAGGACCTTAGTTACAGCTTCCTAACGACTTCCCCCATCTCTGATAGAGCTGGCCCTACGGGGCCTTTTTTTACTCCACAAAAACTCTTGCGTTTAAAAGGCCCGAAAAATAGATCTTTTTCAGAAGCACCGCTCCATGGATTTAACATTGCTAAAATGCCTCTAGGTCTGAAATGGCTGGCACAAATGAATGCGATTGCCAAAAGGATCCTCAACCCAAGCGAGAAGTCCATAGGGTGGATTTTTTTGAGCTTCCGAGCAAGTTCGGCCTAAGGATCGGCACTGAGATAGGATTTCGGTTAAGTTTTTCACCTCTAAATAGACTGCTATACTAGGTAAAGACCGGAAAGTACCTTGATGGTGTGGGGTTTCTTTTTCCATTAAGACGAGAGCAAGCCCGACCTGACTCCCTTCCGTCACCTCTAAAATCACCCGTCCGTAGATTTCAGCTGGAGAAGCTTTCAGGGAGAGAACGGATTCATAGAAGGTCAAAGCGTCTTCTAAATTAGGGACTGGAATGTCTATTTGAACCACTTTAGGCGTCATGGAACTATATTTCTAGGAATCGCCGGATGAAGGCGGCTCACAAATTCATAATGAATGGTCTCTGACCATGTCGCTATGTCGCTGGCGGCAATCTCCTCTTGTCCATCCTTCCCCACAAGCGTGACAAGTTGGCCCACATGGGGCCCATGGATGTGGGTGATGTCGATCATCATCATGTTCATGCAGATCCGACCCACTATGGGGCAACGCTGCCCATCTACCAAGACATAGCTATGGGCACTACCTGCAATTCTTGGATACCCCTCATAGTAGCCCACCGGTATCACGGCAAGTTTCATATCTTTAAGAGCTTTAAAAGTCAGTCCATAGCCCACATAGCGATGAGCTGCGACATCCTTAACTTGCGCGATGCGGGTTCGCCAGCTAAGGGCCGGCCTGAGTCCCGCTACTTTAGAATGAATCTGATGAAAAGAAACCTTGGTGGTCGCTGAAGGCCAAAATCCATATAGGGAAATGCCGATACGGCATAAGTCATAGCGACTCGGCTGCAGTATTAAAGTGGAAGCAGAGGAAGCCGCATGGGCTAGAAGTTTTTTAAATCCAGCTTTCTCAAACATTTCCTGAGCCTGTTCAAATTCTAGCATTTGCTGATCGGCATAGGCATGGTCGAGAACATCCTCCACGTTGGAAAAGTGGGTGGCAATGCCTTCCACTAAATTCTCAAAAGGTTTTACTTTCTGAATCAGCTCCGGGATTTCTTTAAGAAGAAATCCTTGTCTCGACATTCCCGAATCAATTTTAATGTGAATTTTGGGCTTCCACTCAGACGCTATCCATGACTCGAGAGCTTCAAGATGGGACAAAAACAGGGTCACCTTGTGAGTCGAGGCCTCAAACAGCTCCTCTTTGAAGTAGGGGCCTACAACTAATATGTCCCCAAGAAACCCCTGCTCACGAAGAAGTCTTGCCTCACTTAGGTAATTAACCCCGATCCAATCCAGGCCCTCCTCCTTTAAACATGCCATAACCTGCTCGAGGCCATGCCCATAGGCATTAGACTTGACAATGGGCATGACCGGCAGCGGGGCCACCATATCTTTAAAGATCCTATAGTTTTGGCAAACAGCCGAGCGGCTTATCTCTAACCAAGAAAGCATCATATCCTCACTTAACAGGGGCTTAGCTAGAAATGAGTCTAGCACTTTTTGCGCCCTAGTATAGAGGATGGCTGACTAAAATTTAGAGACAAGCCGTCTGCCCTGTAGGCATCCTTCCTCAAACCCGCCGTTTTGAGTGGGTGCCCTTGGAAAACCTGAGTTTCGACAGATTACGTCGCTGCAGACCCAAGGCCCCTGTCTAGACCTTGCCCTTCGCCGTTAAGCCCGCCGTCTTCACGCGATCCGCCGTGAAAGG
>CAXNGG010000053.1:0-9316 GCA_964201885.1 Oligoflexales bacterium | reverse complement strand
TGGCGAGGTCGACGCCCTTGTCGGCCGCCACCTTCTTGGCGAGTGATGATGCCTTCTTGCCATCCCCACAAGGCCTACCATGCGTCTAAGCTGAGCGGCATTCCATTGGGTAACGTCAAACCCACCCACAAAGATAGTATTCGGAGGTGGCTGAATCAGTGAGGCTGTGAGATTTAAAAGGGTCGTCTTACCGGCTCCAATAGGACCGGCGATTCCTAAAACTTCACCGGAATCCACCCGCAAGGATACTTGAGTGAGTAATTTATGTTCTTCGCTGAACCTAAAATCCAAGTTTCTAATTTCAAGGCTAGGGGCTACATTTTTTAACTCTGCCCCGGAATCTTTCTCGGATTCCGCGTGAAGCGCTACCTCGATACGTTTTGATGCTGCTTCAGCCCGCTGCCACATGGCCAGCACCATGCCGATGATTCCTAAGGGAAACGCTAAAAGAGCCACATAGCTCGTAAATGCAATGATATCACCGGCTGTGAGTCGACCGGAAATGGCTTCATAGCCGCCATATAAAAAAACTAAAAAGGAGGATACGCCGGTGAGCAAAGGCAGGACTGGGAAAATCAGAAGTCGAATTCTAAGAAGACGCATATTTAAGATTCTGAGCTCATCGCTACGTTCGGCAATTCGTCCGGTAAATGAGGCCTCACTCGCCGTCGATTGAATCATGTGAACATTCACAAAGGCTTCCGTAATCCTTGAGGTGAGGGACCCAAGGAGTTTTGTCTGCTCCACATTGAGTTTCATAACTTTCGGCATCCCAAGTCGAAGCAAAGGAACTGCCAGCAATAGGGGAAGTAGAGTTACGAGGGTCAGGGTGGCGTGGATCGTAATCATTTTTGAAATGGCAAATACCGCCAAGGTCAGAAAGCTGGCAACTTGAAGGCCGCCGAGCCCGATAAAGACACGCAGATGCCCCGTGTCACTGTTGATGAGAGATTGTAAGTCGCCGGTTTGTCTTGTCTGAAGCCAAGGGAGGGAGGCGCGCATAAGTTTAGAGAAAATTTGATTTTTGAGTCCTTCTTCCATTTCTCTGGCGGGACTAAAGACAAAAAGCCGTGAACACGTTCTGACCATAATTTGAAGAAACCCTAAAACCATTACCGAAATGGGAATGGTATAGGTAGCATCTAAATGGCCATTCACGGCCCTAGAGACTAATTCAGGTATTTTGACAGCGATCCAAGCGGTTATAACAATAAAAAATAGGGCATAGATATAAGACTTCCAGAGAGGTCTTAAGTGAACAGAAAGTATCTTTGTAAGGGAGCTCATGTGTGAAAAAACCTCGCTTCAATGAGATCTAGTCTCTTTAACTGATCCAATTGCTTCCAGGTCTTGGCTTCATCGATTTGACCTTTTTCAATAAAAAGACATCGCTGGGCGTGCTTCGAAACGAAGGCAAAGTCATGGGTAGAAATAAGGGTAGAATGCCCCTGGGATTGTCTCTCGATCAGGGCTTTTTCCAGGGATTTGACATGATACAAATCAAGTCCGCTAAAAGGCTCGTCTAGTATTAAAAATGGGGATTGCTGCAAAAATGCGATGGCAAGCCCAACTCGTTTGAGCATGCCGTAAGAACATCCATGTAAGGGCTTGGTTAGAAACGACTTCAAATCAAAAGCTTCCACAAACGTGTCGATGAGAGGTTGTTCTTTTTGATGCAAATAAGCCACATACTGCAGAGCTTCTAAAGCACTTACCCAGCGAGGCAGTTCATTGTTTTGGGATTGATAGGCAATCAAACGTCTGGAGTTGAAATTTTCTGGAGATATCAGATGATCGTTGAGTTTTATGGTTCCGGCATCTGGTCTGATATTCGAAGTTAAAATTTGAAATAGAGTTGACTTTCCAGCGCCGTTTGGGCCTAGCAAAGCTACCGTTTCCCCGGCTTGAATCTGAAGTTCAATGGGTCCAAGTGTAAAGCGATTGTAGTTTTTTTGGACGCCGCCCACATCAAGTTTCATCATAACCTCATTGTTTATAGTACCGATCGCTTTGGCTAGAGACCCCGTAGCTTACAACAAGAATCGTAAGCAGAAAGCTCAAAGGATGCGCTAAAATAGCTGTTCCCACGAATAATCCTAAAAGAATAAGCACAACCGCTGAAATCTCAGGCCGTCTTCCATCAATTTGTAAAATAATTCCTGGCACCATAGCCGACACCGCCGGGGCCGTTAGCATCAAAGAGAGTTTTTGGTTTAAGGGAAGATCGGAAATGACTCCCAAGAGGAGGGTGGGCACCAGCAGGAGAAGAGCAAGAAGCATGCTTAGGGAGATCTGTGTTTTAATGAAGGAGTCATGACTAAGTCCTGCGTTTTTTTCCAGCCAAGACGACTTGAGATCCTCGGCAGCAACCAAAATATGGGCGACCCCGGTAAGGAGTCCAGAAAGCAGCGCCAAAAGCCAAAGAAAGCCCAATGAAGCCGAATTTCTGATGACGATCAAACCCTGGAGTGCTAAAGCCGTGATTAAGAGAGCTCGGCAGGATTCATTGTATATAAATAGTCTTACCAAACGCCAACGTAGTATCGGAGAAAACGCAGCCAGGAGGCTCAGGGAAAGTCGCGGGAGCCAAGATTGAAGTTTTGCGGAACTTTGGGTGTCTTTAAAGGCAACTAAAAAGATCGCGAAATTAATGCAAAACAGTGCCACTACTTTGGAGACATTCCAGTAGGGGAGTGTTGAAATCACGGCCCATAGGATTCCAGGACCGAGTATCCGCCATAAAAGCATGCGCGAGAGATTTAAGGTCCTGATCTCCCCAGGGTCCCCATTGATAAATTGACCAAACCTGGCAAGTTCATGGGTCTGAGCAGAAATGTAAAGCAGTCTAAATTGTGCTATAGAGCCGGCCATCCATCCAAAAGCAAGTGAAAGAACTTCCAACTGCGGAAGGCCCGCAAGCTGTTTGGTCAGAAGATCATTGAAAACGTAAAAAAAGAGGGCTATCAAAACGCCAGAGCACAGCGTCAGGGTCAAATAATTCCAGACATTAGAAACTAAACCTCTAAAAAGTGAGACAAGCCAAAGCTGCGTTAGTGTTTTTCTTTGTGTCATGGAGAGAACAATGGCTCAAAATTAGAGAAGTGTCTAGTCAAAACAGGATGTTTTCCCCTGAAATACTTTGCTTAAACTCGATTAATCGTGTAACATAATAGCCAAGATATCATAACCCTTGGTTGGTGAATGACGAGTTACATTCTAAAAAGACTTTTTTGGGTCATCCCCACATTTCTGGGCATTACCTTAATTGTGTTTGCCATAACTCGGTTTGTACCAGGCGGCCCCATGGAGCAAGTACTCATGCGTGGGGTGCTTATGGGCGCTGAAGGTGGCAAGGGCATTAAAATGGATCCTTCTGCTGGCGGAGCAGCCCTATCCAACGAACAGTTGGCGAGTCTCAAAGCTTATTACGGGTTTGATAAACCTTGGTACCAGTCCTATGTGCTTTGGTTGGGCAAAGTGCTTACCTTTGATTTGGGGCGATCCACCCGTTACAATGAACCTGTCGGTGCCTTGATTTGGTCTAAGCTTCCCATTTCCACCTATTATGGCATTTTGACGATGTTGATCACCTATCTGATCTGCATTCCTCTCGGCATTTGGAAAGCGATTCGTCATAACAGCTTTTTTGACTATCTCAGTTCCGTTTTGGTTTTTATTGGGTACTCCCTTCCTGCTTACGTCGTAGCCATTATTCTCTTGGTGGTATTCGCCTCAAATCTTGAATGGTTTCCGCTGGGTGGTTTTACGTCTTCAGATTTTTCGGATTACACTTTTTTTAGTAAAATTATAGACCTCGTAGAACACTCAGTCCTTCCGCTTACGGCTTATGTTTTAGGTAGTTTTGCCATGATGACTTTCTTGATGAAGAACACTCTTATGGAAAACTTATCCGCGGATTATGTGAGAACGGCCATTGCAAAAGGCGTGTCGTTTAGGAAGGCTGTTTTTTCCCATGCCGTGCGCAATAGTTTGATTCCCATGGCTACGCATTTTGGTCAGAATATTAGCGTGATCCTGACGGGCTCCTTTTTGATAGAGAAGATTTTCAACATCGATGGCTTGGGGCTTTTGGGTTATGAGTCTTTAGTGGAAAGAGATTACCCGGTCGTCATGGGTACTTTGGTCGTATCTTCCATATTGTTTTTGATAGGAAATATACTCTCAGATTTTGCAGTTGCCCTGGTAGATCCTCGGATTCAGTTTAAATGAGGTTTCCTTGAAATTTTTTAAAATAAGCCCCGCGTCCAAACGGCAGTTTGCTCGATTTAAATCGATCAAAAGGGGCTATGGGTCCTTTATTATTTTTATGGCTCTGATACTGGTTTCTATTTTTTTAGAGCTTTTTATAAGTGATCGGGCCCTGCTGGTGAAGTATGAAAACAAGTACTACTTTCCCACCTATGGCCAGCAAATTCCTGGGCACGAGTTTGGGCTAGATTATGAATACGAAACCAATTACCGAGAGCTACAATTAAAATTTGCCGGAAGTCTGGACCATTTTGTCATTCTGCCCATCGTGCCTTGGGGGCCTCTAGAAAATGACCTTGAGGCAAGATTTGACCAAAACTCAAAAAGGCTCTATCCCCCCTTTGCTCCTGAGTACGCAAGAAGACACTATCTGGGGACCGACTCCACAGGGCGGGACATTCTGGCGCGACTTTTCTATGGGTTTAGAATTGCGATCGCATTTTCCATTTTTTTGCTTTTCATAAATTACTTTGCAGGGATTACCATCGGGTGTTTTATGGGATGGTTCGGAGGTAGGACTGACTTATATATGCAGCGTTTTATTGAAGTCCTCTCTAATATACCCTTCTTATATGTGGTGATGATTGTAGCGTCGATTGTGACACCCACTTTTTTTAGTCTTGGGCTCATCATGGCTGCATTTGGCTGGATAAGCATGACGTGGTATATGCGGACGGCGACTTATCGGGAGAAGGCGAGAGACTATATTTTAGCGGCTAGATCTATCGGGGCTACCGATTTTAGAATTATATTCAGGCATATCATCCCTAACTCCTTGGCCTTGATTTTAACCTTTATTCCCTTTTCGATTTCAGAAGCTATTGTGAGTTTGACCTCCCTTGATTTTCTCGGCTATGGGCTGCCCGCTCCCACACCCAGTTGGGGCGGTTTACTAGACGAGGGAGTCAGAACTCTTTCAGCCTATTGGATCCTATCATCGGTCGTAACCGCCATGGTGATCGTTTTAATTCTTGTGACATTTATGGGCGAAGCCATTCGAGAAGCATTTGATCCCAAAAAGCATACCACCTACGAGTAGAATTTTTTCCAAAGGAGTTTTTCATGAGGATGTGGATTAGATTTGGTTTGTTAGCAGCATCAGTAAGTCTTTTTGCTTGCACCAAAAAGAAGAAAAACGCCAGTGAGTCCTCAGCTAGCGAGGGGAGTCAGAAGCAAGAGGTTGCTGAAAAACAGTTTTCAGAAGCTGAAATTATGGGTGATTTTAAACTTCCCGCAGGCGTGGAATGGCAGACCAATGACACGGATCCCGAGTATGCCTCACCCAATGCGGTATCGGGCGGAACTTTCCATGAAGGCATTTCCTCGTTTCCTATGACATTGAGGCGAGTGGGACCTGATGCCAATGGCGCCTTCGCGAGTGTCCTACGCTCGATTCAGCTTTCTCTTCTGGAGATACACCCTAATACGGGTCGCCCCATACCCCAGTTAGCCTCACATTGGGCTTTTGATAAAGATGGCGTGACGGTCTATTATAAGCTAAATCCCCATGCCCTTTGGTCTGATGGAAAGCCAATCACCGCCGAAGATTATACTTTTACTCAAGAGTTTCATCGTTCAAAATCTATTGTAGATCCTTGGTACAACCGTCATTACACGGAAAACATTAAAGACATAAAAAAGATTTCAAACTACGTCATTTCCGTGGCCGGAGCTAAGCCCTACCCCAAAGAAGATCTTCTTTACTACTATGGAGTGGGTCCAACCCCTCGACACTTTCATGTGCTTGATGATAAGTGGGTAGAAAACTACAACTGGAAGGTTGAGCCTGTTTCTGGTCCGTATCAGATCACGCAAGTCGATAAAGGAAAGCAGATCGTCCTGGACAAAGTCCCCTCTTGGTGGGGTAGAAAACTCCGCTCTTATAGAAACCGATTTAATGTAAACCAAGTCGTTTACACAGTGATTCGTGACATCAATGCCCAGTGGGAGTATTTCAAAAAAGGTGAAATTGATTCCATGCTCATCACTCTTCCAGAATATTGGCATGAAAAATCCGCCAATGAAGACATGGTGAAACGCGGGTTCATTCAACGTCTATGGTTCTATAATGATGCCCCCAGAAGTGATACGGGTATGTATCTCAATCTGGCCCAGCCGATTTTTAAGGATAAAAACGTCCGTTATGCATTGGCCCACGCCATGAATCTCGATAAAGTCCTAAAAGAAGTTTTAAGATCTGACTATGAAAGACTTAATTTTATAAGCAGAGGCTATGGAGATTTTACCAATCAAGAAATTATGCCTCGTGAATTTGATCCGGCAAAAGTAGCGAGTTTGATGCAAAAGTCCGGTTGGAAGCGAGCAGCAGATGGCATTTGGGCCAAAAACGGCAAGCGTTTTTCAGTGACTGTAACCTATGGTCAGCCTCACCATAAAGATCGACTCGTAGTCCTGCAGCAAGAGGCTAAAAAGTGTGGAATTGAATTAAATCTAGAGGAACTCGATGGGTCGGCCTCCTTTAAGAAAATGCTCGAAAAAAAGCATGATGTAGCTTGGACGGGCTGGGGAACCGGAATGAGACCTCAGTATTGGGAGTTCTTTCACTCCGATAATGCCAACAAAGCCCAAACTAACAATTTCACGAACACTTCCGATCCGAAAATAGATACGGTTGTCAAAAAATATGAAGACTCCTTTGACTTAAAAGAAAAAGCAGCTCTGGCTCGTGAAGTGCAGTCCCTGATTTTTGAAGAGGGCTCGATCATCACAACGTTTCAAGTTCCTTATTTCCGTCAAGCGTTTTGGCGGTACTGGAAGCTTCCTGATGTTCCTTCAACGAAGATTTCCGACGAGGCTATGGATCCTCTGGGTTCCGCGACGGGCGGTTTGTTTTGGTTTGATAAGAAAACCTATGATGAGACTTTAGAAGCCAAGGCAAACAAAAAGTCATTCGAACCGGTAACGGCCATTAATCGAGAGTTTAAAGCCAAGTAGGGCGCGGGGCATTGTGGTTTCAGGGGTTTTTGATTTTGAGGGTGTTTAGGCTTTTAAGTTCGTAGACTTTTGTCCTTTCCGTGACAAAAGGACATTCTAAGGGTGGCGTTTCATGGATGATCAGGTCCTTTTGCGAGTTTCAAATCTTCGCGTTGGTTTCGCAACGGAAGATCATGGCATGCTCATTGCCGTCGATGGTCTTTCATTTGAACTTAGAGCTGGTGAGACCCTCGGTTTGGTAGGGGAGTCTGGCTGCGGAAAGAGTGTCACGGCTTTGTCCCTGCTGCGCCTTCTTCCCCAGCCCCTTGGCAAGATACTGTCAGGCGAAATTCTAATAAAGACTAAGGATGGCTGGGAGGATTTAGTTCGTCTTCCCAGAAATCAGTTAAGTCGGATCCGAGGTGCTAGGATTTCCATGATCTTTCAAGAACCGATGACGGCACTCAACCCTGTGCATACCATCGGAAGGCAGATTTTTGAAAGCTTTCGCCTTCATTTTCCAGCGATGAGTGACAAGGAAATCTTAACAAAGTCCATAGAACTTCTCGATGATGTTGGCATTCCTTCCCCAGAAAAACGCATCCACGAATTCCCCCACCAGCTTTCCGGCGGTATGCGCCAGCGGGTCGTGATCGCCATTGCTCTTAGTGCGGATCCTGACATTTTGGTTGCCGATGAGCCGACCACAGCTCTCGATGTGACGATTCAAGCTCAAATTCTCGACCTTATGCAGGCTTTACAAAAAAAACGTGGGATGTCCATTTTATTGATCACACACGATCTTGGAGTTGTGGCGCAAATGTGTCAGAGAACTCTTGTGATGTATGCCGGGCGTATGGCGGAAGCCAGAGAAACCCGAAGTCTTTTTAAAGATCCCCGTCATCCCTACACGAAGGGGCTCCTAAACTCGATCCCCCGTTTGGGATCCGTGAGAAAAACGCAGCTCCCCACAATAGAAGGTAGTGTTCCTGCTCTCAAGGATCTGCTACTGGGATGTCGATTTCAAAGTCGATGCCCGCTTGTCAGCGAACGGTGTCGCCAAGAAGTTCCGGAAATTCAAATAGAGCAGGACCAGGCCTTAGCCTGCTGGAATCGAGGTTTTCATGACTGAAATTCTGAGAGTCGAGAATTTAATGAAATACTTTCCCGTTCATGGCGGTTTCTGGGGGCGGGAGATAGGGCGGGTTCATGCTGTAAATGATGTGAGCTTTTCTTTGAAATCTTCCGAAACCTTAGGGATTGTCGGTGAATCTGGATGTGGAAAGAGCACCCTGGGTAGGACACTGCTTCGCCTTTACGAAGCAGATTCGGGTAAGGTTTACTTTAAAAAACAAAATCTTTTCGAACTTTCTAAAAGAGACCTGCGTCATACGCGACGCGACATCCAAATGATTTTCCAGGATCCTAATGAATCTCTAAACTCAAGGCAGACTGTAGAAAGCATTTTGTCGGAACCCTTAGAAGTCCATGGCGTAGGAGATCGTCATAGTCGTAAGGAAGAGGTGAAAAGTCTTTTAGCGAAGGTTGGCCTTCCGGATTCAGCAGGGATTCGCTACCCTCATGAGTTTTCAGGGGGGCAACGCCAACGAATCGGCATCGCTAGAGCCATTGCTTTGAAGCCAAGCCTTATTGTTTGTGATGAGCCTGTATCGGCATTGGACGTCTCGATACAGTCCCAAGTTTTGAATTTGTTGCTCCAGCTACAAAGTGATATGCAGCTGTCTTACATTTTTATCGCCCATAATCTCGCCGTGGTGAGACACATAAGCGACCGCGTAGCGGTTATGTATCTAGGTGAAATTGTAGAGCTTACGGATGCGGATTCCATTTATTCTCAACCGCTCCACCCCTACACGAAGGCTTTAATTTCAGCCGTTCCCACCCCAGACCCCTCCCATACCAGCGAGCGAATCGTGCTTAAAGGGGATGTCCCTTCCCCCTTTGACCCACCATTTGGGTGTGCGTTTCATCCCCGTTGCCCCCATGCTGTCGACCGGTGCAAAAGGGAAAAGCCTCTGCTGAGGGATTTTAACGGGCATCAGGTGGCCTGTCATCTGGCCGAAACCCTGTGATGAGTATGTTTTGAACAAAA
>CAXNGG010000052.1:0-9336 GCA_964201885.1 Oligoflexales bacterium | reverse complement strand
GGATACTTCTTCGTTCGATCTAGCCGTGGATCTTCGATCATATCGAAATTCACAGCCAGGTCTTCCTTGACCAGGCTTCCCATCATTTGCAAACACTCCAAATTAGTAAGTAAAAAAAATATTTTACAAACTTACCAAATTGAAATCATAAACTATTTAGATAAGACACCCGTGAGGGTGCTTTTTAAAAAGCGGACATGGCCAACTAAAAGTGTTATACGTCTTGGATTAGAATTAACAAAAGGAGTTTCTAATGAAGATATCTAGCTCGTCCATCATAGTTTTAGTGGGAATTCTTTCTCTCACGGCATGTAGCAAAAAATCTGGAAAAAGCAAAAATACGGTGCCTAACAAGCCCGCATTAACTGAGAATTCTCTGCAACTTGCTGGTAAAGTGGTCCCTGCCGATTATTCAAATGACGCCAACGGCGTTGACGATGTGAAATCGTCACTGACCACTCAAACGGAATCCATTAAGGGGCCAGGCTCTAGCTTAGGCCTAGAAACGGCTTCTAGCCCAAAAGTCATCATTAAGAAACTCACAAGTAACGGCCTTATTGGTCGAGTTGTCACGAGCGTTATGGAATCTAAAAACTCTTTATCACTGGCTGGGCCAGTAGCGCCTTCGCGTATTCCTTCGAATCAAAAAGGACTTCCATCCATCGACATGGCAAGCTGTGATTCCTTTTTTAATGGGGTGGATCAAGTTATTGATTCGGGCCTTAAAACAGTTCGATCTTCCCTGGATTCTATAAATGAAGAACAAATTTTAAAAATGGAAGGCATTTCCAAAGGCGAACGACTGCCTAATGAAGCCTTCAACTTTGTTATCAACGATCCAAAAGCAGGTGCCCGCGGAACTCTCTCTGGTGGCTCCAATGCAACTTCTGCATTTCTAAAAGCTTCTGGGCAATTCAAAGTTAAAGCTGAAGTCACATCAGAAACAACTATGGAACAGAGTCCAATACCCGAAGAACCTTCTAATCTCACCGCTCCTGGGCAAAAAGATGTTCTAGATGGCGACATGGCTATGACAGCGGCGGTTTTAGTGGACTCTAAAACCAATTTGATGCGCGCTGGTGGTGGATTTGCATTTTTAGGAAAAACTCAAAATGGCCCTATGAACGCTAAGGCTTCCTCTTTTGTAGAACTAGTCGGCGGAAACACTCCAGGAGTTTCTTTGGAAGTGACAGGGGAGTTTGAAGAAAAGCCAGATGCACAAAGTCCAATCGCAAAAATCTCTGGCGAAGCTAAATTTTCATTAGCTCAAGCCGCAGATAAGTCTTTCCAAGTGAATTTGAAAAGTAGTTTTACCGGCACAGACGGAAAAGACACCGCAACCAACAGCATGACCATGTCTAGCGAAATGGGCGTAGAAAACGGCAAGTGTGTGGTTAAAAAAGTAACCTGTATTTCCATCCCCACTTCGACTTGTAAGAGCATCAATTCTTGGGACCAAGGCTCCTCAGAATTCTAAATTTCAGTTTATTGAGGCCGGACTCTTACAAATCCAAGAGTCCGGTTTTTTTATGTGAGGAATGACTTAGATGGCGCTTACAATTGCTCGGTAGGAACCATATATTCAAGTATATGCGGCCTTTGTCTGGTTTTGAAGTAGGTTTCTATGGGTTTGCGATCTCTTTTATGGAAGTGATAAATTAAAAGGAACAAGATCAGCACGGAAGCTGATCTTAAAGGATGGAAACTACATTTAATGGAATCGTTCTACATCGAGATCTTATTTTAGAAATCTAGAAATATCGTGCAGGGTCTCCACAATTGCTGGAGACTTGGAACTTATGAACTTTTGAGATTGACCCATAATTTTGTAATCCGTATCGCGCGCGTCAAATTGCCAAATCGTGTGTGCTTCCGTTCCAAAAACTATGACGCCATCTTCCAAGAGAATGCCACAGTCGTAAAAACTACACGATAGCAGGCTCGGACGTTTATCCACTAGAAAAGGATTGACCCCCGTAGACACTTCAGAAATGTCTTTGCGAGCATAAAACATTTCCAAAAGCATCGCCGTTATGTCCTGATGGATGGTTCTATTGGAAACTTCTGTAACCTTCCGAAAGTCTGGGTGTCTGATCAGCATAGGAACTCTAATTTGATAATCTGTATAGGCACTGTGATGACCTAAAAATCCTTTTTCAAAAAACTCTTCGCCATGGTCCCCTGTTATGATCAAGATCGTGTTGTCATAAAGATTTTTCTTCTTTAAGTTGGCCACTATGGACTTGATTAAACTATCTACATAAAAAATGGAATTCCTGTAGCTATTAACAGCAAAAGTAAGCTGCTCTTTGTTCCATACTTGCCCTCGATACATAGGCGGGTAAATAGGCAAAAACTTGGCAAAATCCGGCGGAAAGCTATAAGAGGTATGAGTGGATCCGTAGAGCATAAATCCAAAAAACCTTTCCCCTGGGCTCAACTGATCAAGAAAGCCATTAAAGTCATTGGTCATAGCTTGATCCCGTTGCCACATTTCAGTTTGTGTATAGGTATCGCTAATACTTTTGTCTAAATGAACAAATGCCGTAGACCGAAATTCTGGACTTTTAAGACTGGTAGAAGAGGAAATTTTGAATTTATAGTTTTGCTTTTGCAAAAGATCAAACAAATGGGGGCTTTGTCTTTCAAGTAAGAAGTTCGGCCAATAGTAAGAATCTATACCATAAAGTAACGAAAAAATCCCATGGCGGGTTCCATTGCCTCCAGATAAGTGTCGATTAAAATAAGTGAATTCCGCCTTGCTATCAAACAAGAATGGGGTGTCTTCACTTGAAAATTTATCGAATCGCCATCCATCGATGACCACCTCAAGGACATTGTACTTTTTTCGAGTAGGCAGGACTGTCAGAGCCTTGGAGGGATAGTTCAGCTTGGATTGGCCATGGGATTGGAGGGTGGGGTCGCTTTCCGCGCCATAGAGAAAGCCCAGCTTATTTTTGACATAAAGTGGGAAATAGAGCGGGAAGATTTTTGCCACCAAGGTGAGATGGGTCTCGTTTAGGATATCGGCGGTAGCAAAAACCGTCTTTTCCATAGAAACCAACAAAAAAAACGACAGCAAAATAGAC
This sequence comes from Oligoflexales bacterium, assembly GCA_964201885.1. GTDB lineage: Bacteria > Bdellovibrionota_B > Oligoflexia > Oligoflexales > CAIMVM01 > CAIMVM01. Next base: position 6,247 of record CAXNGG010000052.1, on the reverse strand, counting down.
TTGTTACTTATTTTTTGAAATTTGAAATTGGCAAACCTGTGGGTGGATAGCCGATAGAATAGAATTTGCAATACCAAAAAAACTACAAAACTCGACAGGATCAAATAGTAAGTCAATGGCACGAGTCCCATCGATTTAATGCCGTCAAGTCCCGACAGCACATTTACAATCAGCCCATTAAAATGAAATCTATAGAGGCGATAGATAATATTATCTATGAGTAGGAAAAAGCTAAGGGATCCACACACTATGATCAACAAGCTTGGGCGCAAGAATCTCGTAAGGGCAGACAAATTAAGAAGTCTTCCAAAAACATAAAGGACAAAGGTATAGGTCCCAGCTTGCGCCATGCAAATAAGTACTGCATAGAAAATGCTGCTTAGAGCAGAATCTTTCGATTCGGACGACACAAAGCCAAGGTGCAAAAGAAAGATTAAGACATAATTTATGGCATAGAAAAAAAAGTCAGAGTTATTCCTGGATCGCTGATCGAGTCCATCTTTTTTAAAATTTAAACTTTTTTGATCTAAAATAGCAACTCTCTGCTTTGGCACCTAGGCATTAAGGCAGGCCTAATTCGGCCAACCGTAAAATTTTAAAATGAACATTGCAAGAGTTAATATGGGCTTCTTAACGTTCTCTTAAGACCTTTTCAAGGGCGCCGTTAGAGACTTTACGAAAGGAATTTTGAATCCAAGCTTGGACTTGAAGCCATTGCTGTCGAAGGTTGCTGGATGCTGTATATATGTTTAGCTGCCGACACAGGTCTTTTTTTGCCCTTTGTCCGAAATCCCCAGAGCCCCTCTTGCCAACCAGGTTGAGTCAGGACTTGATTCTTTGAGGTATCCTAGGGCCCCGAGACGTGGCATGAGCCCGAAATATTTTTAGGGCTTTCCAGGAGATTGCTGGCAGGCTCCCTGAGAGCCCCAGAGACGGGGCTTTTTTAGGCTACTTTAAAAACAAAAATCCGGCTGTTTAGTGCCGGATTTTAGTTTTTTGGGGGAATCAGGAGGGCTTTTCAAAGTGGTGTGCGCTAATTGGAAGCTTTGCAAGACAGGAAGACTAGAGTGTTGTCCTTATTAAGGACGGTTGTCTCCGAAGAGACGGATGGGCTATTTAAGCGAAAAACCAGCCCTGATTCGAACCCCAAAACACGATCCTTTAAAGATCATGGTGAATACTACGCCGCAACGGCTTACGGTCAATATTTAAGATCACTTAACTATTACTTTAATAACCACTGCGGAAGATTGCTGAATATTTAAATAACCAAGGTGGTGAATTCCTCCTCAATCAGAGTAGGTCACCACAGCCTCAAAAAAAAAACAATACCCGGAAGGCTTTGCTTGCCAAACGGCGGGTCTTTCTTGTATGTTGGCCCAAACCGGGTCCTACCAAGGGTATCCGGATGATCTTTGACATGAAAGGACCTCTTGGATGAATCATCCTGAAGCTTCACAAAAGAAAGCTGTTGAAAGAGTACTTCGTGCCATCGAAGTCATTAAAGCAGGCGGCATGGGTATTATGGGTGACGACGAAGATCGCGAAAACGAAGGCGATCTAGTTTTTGCAGCCCAAGACTGCACCCCTGCTAAAGTCAACTTCATGGCTAAAGAAGCCCGAGGCCTTGTCTGTCTTCCCTTGGCATCAGAATTTATCGAAAGATTAAAACTGCCGCAAATGGGGGATCATTCTAAATTTCATTCCCAATTAGCGACTGCCTTTACCGTAAGTATTGAGGCTAAAACAGGCGTCACCACAGGCATTTCCGCTTCGGACCGCTCCCATACGATCCTTACGGCTATTGCGGACCAGACAACCCCTGAAGATATCCTCGTCCCAGGGCATATCTTTCCCTTAAAGGCCCGAGTAGGTGGGGTTTTGGAGCGCGCAGGGCATACTGAGGGCAGTGTTGATTTAGCCCGCTTGGCTGGCAAAAAAGAAGCCGCCGTTATCTGCGAAATCATCAATGACGACGGGACGATGGCCCGTCGAACCGATCTGGAGCTGTTTGCCAAAAAGCATGCCCTAGAAATCGTATCCATCGAGGACCTCATCACCTTTAGGCTTATGCATGACAGCCTCGTCGAAGAAGTGGCCCGTCAGGAAGTCAAAACCATTCACGGGATCTTTCAAGGCGTGTGGTTTCAAAATAAGCAAGATCAGCAACTGCATTTTGCCCTCCTCAAGGGCAGCAACTTTTCTGACCACGTCACGCAAGTCCGGGTCCACAGAAAACATCCTATTGCCGATGTTTTTATGGAGCAGGGAGCTTTTGGTAAAATTGATGCGGGCCTGCGCATGCTCAAGGAGTCCGAGAGCGGCGTTTTGGTTTATCTTTGTGGCTCTAGTGGAACCCCCCTGATGCAGCAAGAGCTCAATGAGACCTTAAATCCCCACTCCAAATCTGCGACAGACCCAAGAATGTATGGAATTGGGGCTCAAATCCTTCGAACCTTAGGTGTTAAAAAAATGTGCTTACATATATCAGGTAAGAAGCAGATCTGGGGGCTCGGAGCCTTTGGACTTGAAATAGTATCCTCTAAAGAACTCCTGGATCCCAAGTAAAGCTTGGGAGCAGATCTATATCGAATTCCAATTAGCTGATATTATATATGAAGAGGTACCTATGACGAGCCGCGTTTTGATTTTAACTGCAAAATTTAATGATACCGTTACCAGATCCCTGGAACTTGGTGCGCGCCAGACCCTGGAAGAAGCTCAGGCAAAAGTGAAATCCCTTTGGGTACCTGGCGCTTTTGAACTTCCTGTAGCTGCGCAAAAGGCCGCTAAAACTGGCAATTGGGATGCCATTGTTTGTTTGGGCTGTGTGATACGTGGTGAAACGCCACATTTTGACTTAGTCTCGTCACAGGTGGCTTCAGGGATTATGAAAGTCTCCTTGGATACTGGCATACCAGTTATATTTGGCGTTTTGGCGACAGACACTGTCGATCAAGCCATGAATCGATCGGGCTTAAAACTCGGTAATAAAGGTGTGGATTCAGCTCATGCGGCCCTAGCAATGGTCAACGTTCTAAGGGAGCTCAATTAATGTCGGCAGACCAATTAAGACTCGCCCGTGAAAATGCCTTCAAATTTCTCTACCAATGCGATTCTGAGACCTTAAACTATTTTTCTGAACCGCACTTTCAGTCGTTTGCACTGCATTTTGAGGCCCCTGCAGATACCATGGAGCGTTGTCGAATGCTTTGTGAAGGCACATTAGGGCGTCTTGATCCCATCGATGTCATCATTGGTGAAAATGCGAAACAATGGTCCGTAGGCAGACTTCCCGCTACCGATCGCTGTCTTTTGCGGATGGCCATATGGGAGCTCTTAGACTCTGAAACCCCCACGAAAGTCATCTTAAATGAGGCCATTGAATTGGCTAAGAAATTTGGTACTGAAGATTCTGCGCGCTTTGTCAATGGACTCCTAGATGCAGCTGCGAAGACCATTCGAAAGTAATCTGAACTCATGCGAACCGGTGAAAGGATAGATATGGAAAACGTAGCTACAGACTTGCACCCAAGCCAAGATATTTTGCCTGAACTATCCTTACAACTTCTGCGAAAAGTAAGCAGCCAGAGTGCTTTTTTCTGGGTGACTTTCTTTAAAGAAGGCTCCCTCAAAACATCAGATCTTTCCAAATTTGAATCGTTAGCTGAATTGATGCAAAATTTAGCTGCCAAAGGACTTTCTGGCGGAAACGAGCCAATTCTCTTGTCTCAGCAAACCTGCGCCGAGCCCTTTCTGCTTTTGTTACTTCCCGCTCCCAAGTCACTCACCCACCAAGACTTAGCTGAATTTTGCGCCGCTGCTCGCCAGCATATGGAAGGCATTGGCCAAAAAAACGTAGGAATTCATCTCCCAGAGAACTTTCTTGATCCCCTAAAGACTCTTCTTTTTATTGGAGAAATCCTGCAAAAGTCGTATCTCAATCAAAAAATTGAAAAGACTTTTATTTCCATGTCTGGCATTACCGCACATACATCGCTAAATATATTGTGGAAAATTCAAAATTTCATGAAGAAGAACGGCCTTCCTATTACCCTCTATCACTAGTAATGACATAGGCCAGACGCCGTGATACTTTAAGGACTCATCGGTCTGAGTGCTTGAATCGTTTGGCGGTTGTTATGTCCTTTTTACGTTCTACATTCAAAGTCATATTTCATCCCATATTTATATTTGTCACTTCGCAAATTGTCTGGATCTCCATAGCTATTCTGTGGGTGCATTGGTTTGTCAATGCCAGAGAAGTCATTGAAGTCATGCGATCATCCCTACCCCTAGCCATAGAATCTCATATCACCATCACCGCCCTGGTCGTGGGCTGCATTTTATTGGGCATGCTTCTTGTGGGCTCCATTTGGATCTTTGTCGTCAGCCAAAGGCAAACCGTCTCCCTTCGGCAGCAGCAGGCTTTTGTTTCAAGTGTCACACATGAGTTAAGGTCACCACTTGCAAGTCTAAAGCTCATGATTGAAACCGCTGAAAACCGCCGCCTGAGTCACGACTTACAATCGCAAATGCTTTCTATGGCAAAAATCGACATTGAAAGATTACTGCGGTTAGTCAATCAAGTCCTACTCTCCTCGAGGTTAGACCGAGGGGTAGAAGATTTTTCAAAAACAGCAGAAATTTTAAACCTTAAAACTATTTTGATTCACTCGACGGAACGGGCGGCATGGCTTGATCCTACGATCCAAGATCGGGTCGAGATGAAGTGCGATGACGATATTTTCGTACGCGCCTCTATTAATGCATTGATTTTGATTTTTGGTAATATCATTGAAAATGCCGTAAAGTACTCTCCTGCCGGCACTCCTATTAAAATTTCCGTTGAAAAGAATCAGACGTCCATCAAAACTACAATCACCGATCAAGGATTTGGAATTAGAAGCCAAGACTTAAAACGAATTTTTAGACTTTTTCAACGCGGAAATGTTGCCATATCCAAAGCACTGCCGGGAACCGGAGTAGGACTTTTTTTAGTAAAATCGGTCACCAAGATTTTAGGCGGTAAAGTCGAAGTCTCAAGTTTGGGAGAGGGCTTTGGGTCTTCTTTTTTAGTAGAAATTCCTTGGAAAGGATCTCTTCATGAATAGTCGGCCCAAAATATTGCTTATCGAAGACGAACAACATATATCTTTTATGCTCCAGTACAATTTGCAAGCGGAAGGCTATGAAATTATCGCCGCTATGAATGGAAAAACTGCCCTCAATCTTTACCAATCTGAAAAGCCTTTTGATGCCATCATCCTCGACGTCAATCTGCCAGAAGTCGATGGATTTCAAATCCTTGAAAAGATTCGCCTTGAAGACACGAGAACGGGAATCCTCATGTTAACTGCCAGAGCCTCTGATCAAGATCGCCTAGAAGGACTTACTGGTGGTGCTGATGATTACCTCACAAAACCATTCAACCTTTTAGAACTGATGGCTCGAGTTTCCCGAATGATCGAGAGATCTAAATTATTTAAAGAGCACAAAATTGAGACAAAAAAAGACGATTTTACTCGTTGGACCCTGGATCATGACTCCCTGTTGCTTAAAGTTTCTGGACAAGAAGGGGTCCCTCTTACGGCGCTGGAAGCAGATCTTTTAAAAGAATTTCTTTCCAATAAAGATAAAGTTTTAAGTCGCGAGCATCTCTTGAAAGAGGTGTGGGGGCTCAATGGTGACATTGAATCCCGCACCGTAGACAACTTTATTTTGCGTCTCAGAAAAATTCTGGAGGTAGATCCATCTAACCCTAAATATTTAATTAGTGTGCGTGGGCGAGGCTATAAGCTTACGGACCCAGGAGAGCCTATATGATTAAGACTTTTGAAAAATGGCATGGATGCAAAAATGATTTTATAATTATGTGGCTTCCAGATCACGAAGGCGAGATTGTTTTAGATTCCCTGAGGCGTCAGGCGAAAGCCATTTGCCATAAAGATGGCACAGGCATTGGCGCTGACGGCATCCTCGTTCTTCACCATCGAAACTCCATGGACCCCTTACCCTCACTTATGTCCATCATTAATGCTGATGGCAGCATGGCAGCAAACTGCGGCAACGGCCTGCGAGTAGCGGCTCTTGCCATTCGAAAGAAGCATTTGGATTTAGGGCTTCCCACACCAGACGTAGTGGAAATCCGAGTTATGGAAAGATCTTTTATTTGTCAGTTTTATAAAGGCTCGCAACCTTATGTCGCTGTAAATATGGGGGAGGTCCAACAAAACCAGGAACTTCC
>CAXNGG010000051.1:0-9391 GCA_964201885.1 Oligoflexales bacterium | reverse complement strand
TGCAGGCAAGGGCAGTGAAGGGATTCGCAAGAGTGGAACCTCAGTGGCAGCCCCCCATATGGCGGGTGTCATGGCTTTGATGAAGCAAGTTCTACCGAATGCGAGCGTTTCCGAACTGAACACTCGCCTCATGAACAGCTCTAAAATTTTACAAGGCAAGTCTGGGTTTGCAGATGTTGCCAACCAAGGGGCCGGACGAGTTCAGGTGGACCAAGCTGTGGCGACTGATGTGCTTTTGACCCCCAATGCTCTTTCTCTTGGGTTTGTGGAAAAGGATGCCTCTAGATCTCTCAGCAAAAAGATTGTTGTCGAAAATAAGAGTTCAGAAGATAGAGTGTTTGCTATCAGCTCCCTTTCTAAAGAGCTCATCAAAGTTAAAACGAAAAGCACGCTTAAGGTTTCAGCCCACTCAAAATCAGAACTTACGGTGGAGTTTGAGTATCTTGGCAAAGAATCCTCAGAGGTTGATGGGTTTATCATTCTAAGTGATGCTTCTGGCCAAAAATTGGCTTCGGTCCCATTTCTTGGAATCATCAGAGATGACTTAGATCTCAGCGCTCGATACAACCCTCTGCGCCGAGAAACCACAATCACGAATCGTTCAGGCTCAGATATAGAAGTTCTTAAAGACTTTAAACTTATAGGTACCAGTAACGTTTCAAAACAAAAACTGGAAGTGGGCACCTTAAATCCTTGTGACCTTCGGTCAGCAGCAGCTAGAATCCTTGATCAAGATGACAAGAAAACCCTTCAGATCGCCATCTCTGTGCAAACCAAGCATGAAATCAATACCTTGTGTGAGCCATCCATTCAGTTGGACCTAAATAACGATGGAAAGACTGATGTGGAAGCCGTACTTTCTTCCGATCTATCCAAATTAGTCAATGAAACGGCCCTGGAGAATGCGACCGGCACAGCCTTGATTGATTTTTCTAAAGCTCAAGAGATTGTCATTTTGAATCAGGCAGAAGCTAAAAAAGAGAAGCCAGAGATCAAGCCCTTTACGGAAGCGGTACTGGATCTCACTCAACAAAAGCTTTACAAAATGAGCACAGTGCAAGTTTTAAATATCCCTTTGGAAGCTTTAAATAATGCTCTTGGCAAAGACCTTGCGAGTTCGATCGGCGTCAAAATAGCTATGCAGTCTTTTGGCGATGAGTTTCTAAATGGTAACAAGTGGCAATCCCTAGACCTAAATAAGCTCTCCGTAACAAAACAATCCCTAGAAACCCTTAAAAATGGTGCCACGCTTTCCCTTAAAAAGACATCCCAGTCAGACGCCGTCTATGTACCTGGTTCAAAAATAGCGCGCGGCCTATTTGTCGAGGGTGGGTTAGAAACCATTCTGCTTAAGTAAGTTTAGCCTCTGAAGAAGCTAAAACACCCGAACTCATGGTTAGAGTTCGGGTGTTTTTTTGTGACATCGGTAGAGCAAAAAGGACTTCTTCAATGCGGAGTTAAGGAAAACTCTATTAGGGAGCATTTTTTAGAAAGTTGTAGTCTGCCAGAAGGTCGGCATCGGAATATTGGGAAGCGGTGAACGTTTGTGGCATGCCAGAGGTGCCGTTTCTGATGGCGCTAGTGAAGGCGTCCTGTCCGGCTGCATAGTCTTTTAAACTTTTGGCTGAACCGCCTGTCGCCGCCGAGCCGTGGCAACTTGTGCAGTTGGAGCCGAATCCTGCGGAAAGACCCGCTGCGGCGGGAGTGTTCTTGCTTTCCTTGTCTCCACAAGATATCCCCAACGAAAGAACGGCAAAACACATTAGCTTTGAAATCATGGGAGTCTCCTGATTTTGGGTATATAAGGCCTGAGCGCCCATCGTCTCTGACTTTGGTGAAAGTCTCTCACAGGAGAGCGAGGTTGCAAAGATAGCGAGATTGGAGTATTTTGCCGGGTCTTTGAGTCCATGATACATTTAAGGGGAAATATATGAATTTTTCAGTAGTTGGAACAGCATTTGCTCAGGCGGGAGCGGGTCCTAAAGGACCAAGCATGATCGAACAATTGGTTCTTCCGATTGGACTTCTTGCCATAATGTGGTTTTTTGTCATTAGACCCCAGGGTAAAAAGGTCAAAGAGCATCGAGAGTTTTTAAATGCCATGAAGCCTGGCGATGAAGTGGTTACGGCAGCTGGAATCATTGGGAAAGTGAAAACCATTCAAGACAATGTGGTCAGCATTGATGCGGGCGGGGCGAGCTTTCGTATCATTAGAGACCAGATTTCTGGAGCCTTTGCAAAACCTGCCCCAGAAAAGAAATAATTCAATCACTAGCCCAAATGACCCCAGCAAGGCTAGAATGGAACTCTGGAACCTTTCTGGAGTTTTATTATGCTTAAGCAAAGTGCACTTGTTCTATGGGGACTTGGTGCTTTTTATTCAAGCGGCTTCGCGGCCACGTCACTTACCAAGAAAAGCCCTATTCCAGATGGCATCGAGAGCGTCGGTGGCCACGGTGAGGCCTTTTCCAACTCTGGAATGGCGGCACTTACCGATATCAGTGCCGTGCGTTTAAACCCCGCGATGATGACAGCCCTTACGGCCTATCAGGTTGGGGGTACCATCCATTGGCCCAGTGCTGGAAGAAACTATTATCAACTGGGAGTTGTAGATCCTACGACGTCCCCTGGTTTTGCGGCAGGCGTCATGATGACCACCAGCTCCGAATCCCTTCCCAATCCGGAAAAAGATCAAAAAAACTTTTTAGAAGCAGTCCAGTTTGACGACCCAGGGGAGAGACGATTTACGATTGGTCTCGCCCAGGCGTTTGCAAAAGTCTCCGTGGGACTTAGCTTTATTCATGCGGAAGGTTATGATCAAAACGACGGAAAATGGGAAAAAGTATCAGGAAGCGGATTAGGTGGAGGGATCGCAGCACTTTTAAGCACTTCGATTCGGGTTGGGGCCTCTGTCGAAAACATCAACGGAGAAAAAATTAAAAATCTCGCCCCTAAAACCATACGTTATGGCATTGCCGGTCTTTGGGGAGAGGGTGCCGTAACCACCCAAATCGACTATAAAGAACGTGACCGTATTCGAGACGAAGTTTTATTGGGCATGACTTTAAAGGAGCGCTCTGTTACGGGCTCAGCAACTGCGACGGTGCAAAATACCCTACGGTTAATTGTGTCTTATGGACAGACGATTGCATCTGAAAATCCGATTCGGTTTGCTGCAGGAGGCGTTGCTATTGTAATCAATGGCTTTACTCTTGCTTACCACACTTCAAGAAAAGATTTAACTAAATCCAATTTGCACCAAGCCGTTTCCCTCGGACTTGATGTGCGCATGTGAAAGGTAGACTTTGTTAATTGAAAAACTCTCGAATGGCCTTGAGGTCGTATTAAAAGAAAATCATTTTTCAAAAGTGGTTTCCATTCAGTGTTGGATTAAGGCAGGAGCTCTTCATGAGGCCGAAGATGAGCGTGGGATGGCCCATGTGGTGGAGCACATGCTTTTTAAAGGCACACCGTCCCGCAAAATGGGTGAAATCGGCACTTTGGTTGAGGGTTGGGGTGGCGAGATCAACGCATACACAACGTTTGAGCGCACCGTATATTATATGAATTTGATTTCGAAGCACGCCTGCGATGGTGTCGACCTATTGGCCGACGCGGTCTTTAATTCCAGTTTTGATGCAGAGGAATTGGAAAGAGAACTCCAAGTCATATTGGAAGAAATTCGTCGTGGGTTGGATGACCCAGGTGGTAAAATGGGACGTAGGCTTTTTGAACTTTGTTATGAAGGGAATGAAGCCGGTCGGCCGATTATAGGCTTTGAGCCTGAAGTAGCGGCATTTACCCAGGCGAGGGTGATGGCCTTTCATAAAAAATGGTACCAACCTGATAATATGACTTTTGTGATCGTCGGTGATTTTAACGCAAAGGAAATGCTTGGGTATCTTAAAAAACGCTTTGAAGTCAAAACTGGCAAAGCCCTGCCTCAGCCCCTATTTTCAAGTCATACTTTTCCTCACCAACCTAAAGCCGTTCTTTTAAAAGAAAACTATCAAGTGGCGCGAGTGGAAATTGCGCTACCTGCTCCCGAACTGGAGCACTTTGATACACCACTCATTGATTTGGCTGCCTTTGCTTTAGGACAAGGTGACATGTCTCGCCTGAATCTCAGGTTAAGAGATCAGTCACGGGTTTGCTCCGCAGTGGGGGTTTCTGGATTTACACCCCAGTTCGATGGACTTTTTACTGTGTCTGCTGTAGCGCCCCTGGAATCCTATCTCGATTGCATTACTGCAATGGCCAAACAGTTAACTCTTATTTTGTCCCATGATCCCGTGACAAGTGAAGAAATATCAAGGGCTCGAGCCTCTTTAAAGTCGGACCGCATTTACCGAGACGAGACCGTTGAGGGCCAGGCAAGAAGTGTGGGCTTTGGCGCCCAAACCTCCCTAAAGCTACATTTTGATGATCTCTATTCTAAACAGGTAGATCTTGCCACCCCCTCTCTCGTAGAGAGCGCCATACGTCGATGGCTTGACCCTGAAAAAGCAATCATTGTCGGCATGATTCCCACAGAATCTCAACTTACCGAAAGTGATGTGCTAAAGGCCTACCTCCAAGGAATTCAAGAGGCCCATCAGGAAGCTGGGTCGTCAACAGTTGCGGAAACCCGCGAGGCCAAGATGGAACACGCTGTTCCTAACCCGGTTTTTGTGGAGAGCATGAAGCCAGGATTGAAGCTTATTTATCGACAAAACTCGGCCGCTGAGCAGGTCAGCCTAGTGATAGCTGCCCGTGGCGGGCTTTCTTTTGAGTCTGAAAAAGATTTAGGAATGCATCATGCCCTGTCGCGACTTTGGGCAGAGGCCACCCTATCCATTCCTCGAGATCAGTTTGTGAGACGGATCGAGTCCCTCGGCGCGTCACTTCATGGGTTTTCAGGAAAAGACTCTGTTGGCATGTCGATGCATTGCCTCGCGGATCAAACGGACGAAATGCTCAGCTTATTTTGTGATGCCTTTTTGCACCCGGTCTTTCCAGAAGAGCAGCTTGAGTCCTACAAACGGGAAACCTTAGAATCCATCAAAGCCCAAGAAGACTCACCGGCTCACCAGGTTATGAAGACTTTTCAAAGTATTCTCTTCGAAGGAACCCCCTATGCACACCCCGTCTATGGCAGCAAAAAGGCCGTAGAGTCGGTTACCATAAAAAAACTTAATGAGTTTTATAAAGGGATGATCGATTCAAGACCTTGGGTGATTTCTATCGTGGGACCCCAAAGCCCCGAGATCATTGTTGAAAAATTAGCAAAACGGTTGGAATCCTTTCATCCCGCGGCATCTACTCCCATTCCTAAAGCCCAAGAAGACTTAACCCCATGGGCCGGTGTCACAAAGCATATTCCCATGGACCGAGAGCAAAGCCACCTAATCTACGGATTTAGAGGGGTGAGTTGGATGGACCAGGAAAAACCAGCTCTTGAAGTGATGACGGACATTTTAGGGGGGCATGGGGGAAGGCTCTTTATGGAACTTCGGGAAAAAAACCCCTTGGCCTATTCCGTCTCTCCGATCACGACTTTTGGCTGTTTAAGAGGCTCCCTTGGGGGCTATATCGCCACGGCGCCAAGTAAGTTGTCGGAAGCTATTTCAGGCATGAAAGAAGAATTTGCCAAAATAGCAACCGAGCTTGTTACTGAAGAGGAGCTCACTCGGGCCAAGGCCCATTTGATCGGTCTCCATGAAATGGATATGCAAAAAGCAGACAGCCAGACAATGACGATGTCCCTCATGGAGCTTTATGGGCTAGGGTATGACAAATTTATGCGCTATTCAGCAGAAATTGAGCAAGTGACCCGAGAGGATATCAAACGAGCCGCAGCTAAGTTTTTTAGCAAACAGTCTGCCCTCACGGTCATTGCCGGAGTGCAAAGCGCTTGATGCCAGCGTAAGTTTCTCTTCGTATAAAAGCAAAAAGGCAGCCGAGGAATTCTATCCTGGCCGCCTTAATAGCGACCAGTGAGGAACTACTGATTTGGTAGGCCTCCCTTTTGCCTTTTGGACTTCCGATGCCAAGGTTTCTGACTAGCGCATGGACGGCAGTTTTTAAATGCGCGCAGCCGCGAAGTCTGCTATCCTAGATGCTGTCTAAAGAGCTGAAAGAAAAAGGACAAATGTTCAATTTCAAAAAGAAAAGGAACCAAAATGAACTCTTGGGTTTTTAAGGCGATGAAGTCAACCATAGGTCAAAAGTGGTTGATGGGTTTATCTGGGCTGTTTATGATTTTTTTTCTGCTGGGTCATTTGAGCGGAAACATGCTGATTTATGCAGGACCTGAAGCGATTAATACCTATGCTGAAACACTTAGAAAGTTTCCGGCAGCCCTTTGGGCATTTAGGATTTTGAGTGTCGTAGCATTAGTCGTCCACGTGGTGACGGCCATTGTTCTCACCAAAAGAAACCGCGCCGCTAATCCGATTCCCTATGCCTCATCTGCTTGGAAGGGCTCTAGTTGGAGCTCTAGAAATATGGGTATGACCGGTTTTGTGATTCTTCTTTACATCATCTATCATCTCGCACACTTTACTTGGCGACTCACACATCCGGAGCTTTTTTCGGAACTAGATGCGTTCGATGTCTACCAAATGGTGGTTCTATCGTTTCAAGAGCCGTGGCTCGTTGGCCTCTATATTCTAGCTACTTTCACTATATGTCTTCACCTGACACACTCCATAAGCTCCTCACTACAGACCCTTGGTATCAATCATCCCAAGTATAATTTGGCGATTAGGCGCCTGGGCGACATTCTGGCGATCGTGCTGTTTTTGGGTTTTTCAAGCATACCTGTTGCGGTATTGCTTGGCATACTTAGCTAAAAAGGAGAATTTTCGATGAAACTTGAATCCAAAGTTCCAAGTGGACCCCTTGCCGAAAAATGGTCCAAACATAAATTTGATGTGAAGCTGATCAATCCAGCAAACAAAAGAAAATATTCGGTTATTGTTGTAGGGACAGGCCTAGCGGGCGCTTCGGCGGCGGCTACGATGGCTGAGCTAGGATATAAAGTAACCGCTTTTTGTTATCAAGACTCTCCGCGAAGAGCGCATTCGATCGCTGCACAAGGCGGGATCAATGCGGCTAAAAACTATCAAGGCGACGGAGATTCCGTTCACCGGCTTTTCTACGACACCATTAAGGGCGGAGATTTTAGAGCCCGCGAAGCCAATGTCTATCGGCTAGCTCAAGTGTCTACCGACATCATCGATCAATCCGTAGCTCAAGGGGTTCCTTTTGCTAGGGACTATGGCGGCCTATTGGCCAACCGCTCCTTTGGTGGCTCGCAAGTCTCTCGAACGTTTTATGCAAGAGGACAAACAGGACAGCAGCTGCTTTTAGGTGCTTACTCAGCCCTTTCCAGGCAGATTGGCATGGGCACAGTAGAGATGCACGGTAAAACCGAAATGCTCGACCTTGTGATCGTCAATGGCAAAGCTCGCGGCATTATCACGAGAAATCTCGAGACCGGAGAAATCAAACGTTGGGCTGCAGATGCGGTTGTTTTAGCTACTGGCGGTTATGGCAACGTATTTTATCTTTCGACAAATGCCATTGGTTGTAACGTAACGGCAACCTTTAGATCCTATAAAAAGGGCGCAGGATTTGCCAACCCTTGTTTTACGCAAATCCACCCCACATGTATTCCGGTTTCAGGAGATCATCAATCCAAACTCACCCTCATGTCGGAGTCCCTCAGAAATGACGGACGGGTTTGGGCGCCCAAGAAAAAAGGCGACAAACGACCTGCTGCCGATATTCCAGAAGACGAAAGGGACTATTTCTTAGAAGTAAAGTATCCCTCATATGGAAACCTCGCCCCAAGAGATATTGCTTCTAGGGCGGCAAAGGAGGTTTGCGACGAGGGAAGAGGGGTCGGTGAAAGCGGTCTTGGCGTTTATCTTGATTTTGCTGATTCCATTAAAAGACTTGGAGAAGATAAGGTGAGGGAGCGTTACGGCAACCTCTTTGACATGTATCAAAAAATTACTGATGAAAACCCTTATAAAATGCCCATGCGAATCTATCCAGCGGTTCACTACACGATGGGTGGGCTTTGGGTAGACTATAATCTCATGAGCACTATATCTGGGCTTCATGTCATAGGCGAAGCTAATTTTTCTGATCATGGTTCGAATCGTCTTGGGGCGTCGGCTCTCATGCAAGGGCTTGCGGATGGGTATTTTGTCCTTCCAAATACCATCGGAAATTATTTTGCTACGGCGAAACCAGAAAAAACCTCTATTGATGCTCCAGAATTTATTCAGGCAGAGAAAGATGTTAAAGAGCGTATACAAAAGTTTATGTCCATAAACGGCACTAAGACACCAGCAGAATTTCACAAAGAGCTTGGACACATTATGTGGGAAAAGTGCGGTATGGCACGAGATAAGGCGGGGCTGGAATCGGCGATCTCTAAGATTCAGTCTCTGAAAAAAGAGTTTTGGTCGAATCTAAAAGTAACCGGTACCGCAGAAGGCTTAAATCAAACCCTCGAAAGAGCGGGCAGAGTGGCAGACTTTTTAGAGTTTGGTGAACTTATGTGTCGAGACGCCTTGACGCGTGAGGAGTCTTGTGGCGGCCATTTTAGGACCGAGCACCAAGAAGAAGGCGAAGCTAAGCGCGACGATGCTAACTTCTGCCATGCGGCGGTTTGGGAGTATCAAGGCGAAGATAAAGTGCCTCTTCGCCATAAAGAAGAGCTCACATTTGAAACGCTACAACTTTCCACAAGGAGTTATAAATAATGAAAATTAAGCTTCATGTCTGGCGCCAAAAAAATGCGAAAAGCGCAGGAAAATTGGAAACGTACAGTCCAAGTCACGTAAGTCCAAATATGTCTTTTCTGGAAATGCTTGATGTCCTTAACGAAGATTTGATCAAAAAAGGTGAAGACGCGATTTCATTCGATCATGATTGCCGAGAAGGAATCTGCGGCTCATGTTCCATGGTTATCAACGGACGTCCCCACGGACCTTCTAAAGGTACGACGGCTTGCCAGCTTCATATGAGATCCTTTAAAGAGGGCGATGAGCTTTATATTGAGCCGTGGCGCGCAGGTGCCTTCCCCGTTGTGAAAGATCTTATTGTAGACCGAACTCCCTTTGATCGAATTATGGCAAAAGGTGGATTTGTTTCTGTAAATACCGGCTCGGCTCAAGACGCCAATGCTTTACCTATATCTAAAGATCTCGCCGACAAGTCCTTTGAAGCGGCAGCTTGCATTGGCTGTGGAGCTTGTGTGGCGGCATGTAAAAATTCATCGGCCATGTTGTTTGTTTCGGCTAAAGTCAGTCAATTGGCCCTTCTACCCCAAGGCCAACCGGAGAGAATGCGCCGCGCCCTAGGCATGCTGCGCCAACACGATGAAGAAGGATTT
>CAXNGG010000050.1:0-9563 GCA_964201885.1 Oligoflexales bacterium | reverse complement strand
CCTACCTGCTCCGATTTTTGTGTGGGCAGAGATATTTTCTCTAGATCTTGATACTCCTTAGAAACATCTTTCCACTTTTGAACTCTGCTGATGGCAGCATAGGACTCTCGATTGATGTTGTAATACTTTCCAAGTTTAGAAAAGGACTGAGAGAGAAGCGCTAAAGAACCGAAAAAAGAGATGAAGATAGTTCCAGAAATTTGCCCTTGTTCAATGGACTTAAAACCGAGCATCAACAAAACAACCATAGCTAAAACCGCTATAGCTTCCAGCATTGGCGAAGTTCTAGCCTTCACACGAGCGACTCGTTTGAAGGAGGATAAAAGGTTTTCTACTTTTGAACTTACGATTTTGGATTCTAAATCCTCTGTTTTGTAATGTTTAATAGTTTCTAAGCCCAGCAGTCGATCTAAAATGAACTCTCCGAGCTCAGAAAATTCATTTAATGCTTTTCCAGCTCGCCTATGAATTTTTTTACCAAGCTGCCTTAATATCAAAACGGAGGGAGCGATTCCTATAAAACATACTAAAAATAGGTAGGGCGATAGAAGATACAGGCTCGCCACGCCTGCTATCACTTGAAAAGCCTCCCTAGGGCCTGCACCGTAGAAATGAACAATGAAATCCCTGAACATGCGGGTGTCGTTGGCAAGCGTGGAGCCTAAAGACGACTCTAACTCCATGACTTCTTTTTTATATCGGGCTCGAACAGAAAGTCTAGAAAAACTCTTGATGATATCAAAGCGAAGCTGCCTGGCTACTTTTTCGCTTAGGGACTCCCAAAGATACCACTGTCCAAATGCCATGACGGCTTTGAAAAAGGAAAGCCCGACCAAAATAAGCGGAAGACTTGTGAGTAGTTCGCGAGACCCTATGGCTTCATGGCCCGAAAGAAATTCAAGGCACCCACCAAACCACGGCCCAAGCATTTCCCTAAATGATGTCTCAGCTGTGGAACGGATATCCATGAGCGCCTTAAAGGCAGGCCCTATGGCTGCACCTACGGCTGCCGACAAAACACCCAAGATGAGAGATAGGAGCGTACCTATCCCCACCTGAAACCAATAGGGCCGAAGGTACTCTCTTACAAGAGCTTTACTGGTTTGCTTCAAAGACCTCTCCAAAAAAAAAACACCCGGGCATTCTCCGGGTGAATCACAAACTTTGCAAGGTCTAGATGCCTAAATCCTGTGTCGATTTCACTACTTTTCCAATCAATCCGTATTTAGCTGCTTCTTCTGGAGTCATCCAGTAGTCTCTAAGAGTATCTTTTTCTACTCGCTCTAGAGGCTGCCCACACTCTTCAGCTAACAATTGATTGATTTTCTCGCGGGTTTTTAAAATCTGGGCTGCCTGAATCTCAAGATCCGACGCTTGGCCGTAGATTTGACCCATGATTAAAGGTTGATGAATTAAAAACCGGCTATTCGGCATGCTAAAGCGGCGCTCTCTCTTAACGGCAACATTGATGACCGTAGCAATAGAAGCGCAAAGTCCAGCGCTTATGATATAGACGGGAGACTTAATAAACCTAATGGTGTCAAAAATGGCGAATCCGGAATTTACTTCTCCACCTGGACTATTTAGAAAAATCTTGATGGGGGCCTGTCCTACGGAATCAAGCACTAGAAGGTCTGTAACGACACGTCGTGCCGTATCAGAATTCACCCCTTCAGAAATAAATAGGCTTCTTGATTCAAGAAGTTTTTGCTCGCGAGAAAACTCAGCAATCAATCCGCCAAACGAAGGGGCAGCATTTTTCATCTCATTAGTATTCATTGGGGAATTCCTTTAATTTAAATCAAGTATAAGTGTAATGGGGGAATGCCTTTTTGCAAAGACTTTACAAAAAATGGATTTCAATATTCTAAAATACTGATTAAATAATAAGCTAACCCTTAAATTCAGCCTTCTCGTCTAACTTCAAATCCGACCATCAATTGCCCATGAATCATTTCCAAACCAAGGACTACTGTGAAATTAAGAAATGAAAAGAAAGCTTTCGAACATAAAAATTCCTTGCCCCAAAATCTAAGCAGGCTCTTAGAAAGTGCGACCTTAGAAAATGCGACCTTAGAAAATGCGCATACAGATTCGTTTTTCAAGTTTCACTGCATACCACATTGAACCAGAATCTCACTGACGGATACTTCTTTCCCTTTTATTTTCATCGAGTTATACACAGTTGCGTAAGAGTGATCCACATTTTTGTAAGTAAGAAGCCCCGTAATGACTTCTTTTCCCTCGGCGATTTTATTGACATTAATGCGCTGTAAAACCAAGGACTCCTTGCTCTTGTCTTGGATAGATTCAAAAACGGTAACGCTTTTATTGTCGCCCTTCAAATCCATTTTGACATCGACAATTTCTAGCTGTCTTGCAAACCACCCATGCGCCCAATCTTTGATGGTAGCTTCATTTTCTTTGTATGTGGCAAAAATTGCGGCCTTAAGAAGCTTTTCGTCTTTACCAAAAGTAAATTCTACTTTTACTTTCAAAGTTTCCTGAGGATGGGAATAGCAATTGAGAACTCCGGAATCATCTAAAAAGTCCTTTATCTTTATCTTGTCATCAGAAGAATCCTTTAGCACCTGGGAGTCCTCAAAGTTGCGACTTTTGGCGCAAGATTGCAGAATAAGTAGAACTCCTCCAGCAAATGACACTAATTTTTTCATTTTGGCTCCGATTTCGTTCAGTTTTAAAATTCACATAAGGAATTATAAAGCGAATCCAGTTGTCTTTCAAAAAATTGTGGCAAGCCTTTCCCCTTAGGGCTTTCCTGTCTCTAAGTTCAGTTTCTATTCCGCTCAAACGAAATCGAACAACTTGGAAGTGGTTTCTCGAAATACCACCAAAGGATACCGTTTGAATCTCATTGACGGCGTGAGGTACGAAGAAAATATTTCTAAGCTAAGCACTTCAGTCAGCGTAGACTCCATCTTTAAAAATAAAACCGCTTGGCTTAGACTTCTAAAGCAATGACACAGGATCTACGTCGACTTTTAGCCTGAGGTCTCCTTTGAGGTTAGAAAAATCCTCAAGAAAAAGGCGTGCTGCTCGATTTAACGACGCAATGTTAACTCCCACGAGTACCATCGCCATTCTGTGGCGCCCTCTCACCATTTCAATAGCAGGAGCCGTGGGACCGAGAAACTTTAAATCCTTGAAATGAACTTCACCCTGATCCAGCCATTTTTCAACCGACTTAGTCATTTGATCTAGTTCAGGGCTTTGAGAGCTGCTCCATTCTAGGGCGATCATTCTTGTGTAGGGAGGGTACTGAAAGGCTTTTCTATAAACCAATTCTGTTGCCACAAATCCAGGAAAGTCGTGACTAAGGCCAGCATGCAAAATAGGGCTAGTTCCTTTAGTCGACTGTACCAGCACTCTGCCGGGCAATTCATGTCGACCAGCTCGACCTGCCGCCTGAACCAGTAATTGAAAGGTTCTTTCTCCCGCTCTAAAATCTGGCAGGTTCAACAGTTGGTCTACTTCTAAAAGCACGACCAAAGTCACATTGGGAAAGTCGTGTCCTTTTGCTAGAATTTGTGTTCCTACAAGGATATCGAGATTTCCTTGCCTAAATTCATTTAAGGTATCAGAAAGAACTTTGCGGTCTGAAGCAATATCACTATCGAGGCGACCGATTCTGGCTAAAGGGAACTTTACTTTAAGAATCTCGTGGGCTTTTTCACTCCCATAGCCAATGGCAACAAAGGATCCATTAGGATTTTTTTCCAAAATGGATTTCACTGTAGTCTTATAGCCGCAATAATGGCAATGAAGCCTCGTCGAGCGACCGTGCAGGGTCAAGCTTATGGAACAGCTTGGGCATTGAATGACCTCGCCCGACTTAAAATCTAGAATATAGTAAGCATATCCCCTTCGATTCACCAAAACGATGGACTGCTGGCCTCTGCTAAGGTTCTCTGAGAGCTCTAAAATCACCTCTTCAGAAATGGGAATTTCGTCGAGTCGCTCACTTTCTATAGATTCGAGTCCTGAAATTTTCATGGCTTTGGTAAGTGACGATGCTACTTTTATAAGCTTCACTTCAGGCAAAGGTTTTCCGCTCACCCGCTCTTCTAGACGGCACAATGCAAATTTCCCCGAAAGAGCATTTTGCCAAGACTCCATAGAAGGAGTTGCTGACCCCAAAAGTATGGGAATCCCTTCTTGCTTCGCTCGAACGATACCGGTATCCCGGCCTTGATAACAGAGACCGACGGTTTGCTTATAGCTGGAGTCATGTTCTTCATCGACGATGATGAAACCTAGTTCCGCGAAATTGGCAAAAACAGAAGAGCGGGGGCCAATCAAAATGCGGCATTCCCCGCGTCGTATTCGATCGAGCTCTGACCAACGCGCGGCGTCGCTAAGCGCCGAATGAACCACGGCTACCTGGCCGGGAAATCTCTTTTCAAAAACCATGGTCATTTGGGGAGTCAGTGCAATTTCAGGGACCATGACTAAAACTTGCCCAGAGCGCGCCGCGATCAGCTGCAGGTAAATTTCAGTCTTCCCTGCTCCTGTCACGCCAAACAGTAGAGTCGGTCTTAGATCTTTTTGCTCCCATTGAGTGGAAATGTCATGTTTCACCTCAGCTTGTCGTCTGCTCAGAGTTTTAGCTCCCTCAGCTCCGCTAACAGCAGCTTCCTCAGCTAGAGCGGGCTTAGACTTACTTGTCCGCGTCTTTACTTGATTTTGAGAGGTCTCTTCTATCCATCCTAGTTTTAGCCATTTAGCAAAAAGATCTTGAGACTCTATGAGTCCAAGCTTCTTCTTAAAAAGGTCTAAAGTATAGGAGTCCCGAGTCTTAAAAATCTGGGCAAGGCCCGATTCCCCCACAAAGGCTAAGGTACTTTCTAAAAAGGATTCTCGGCCTTTAGGGGTGATACGCACATATTGCTTTTTAGAGTGGTTCTGGCTTGCTGGTAACATGGCCTTAAGAACTTCACCAATGGGATGGACATAATAGTGGGCTAGCCAGTGGGCTAACCTTAGTTGCTCGCACGAGTATATGGCTTCCCCATCAAGCACTTCCTTTACCGATTTGATGGACACCCCTTGGGCTGGAACAGAATTGCCTAAAACAACACCAATTTCAGTAGACTTGCCAAATGGAACTTTTACCCTAACCCCCGGTAAAAGCGCTTGATTTGACTTATATGTAAAGACCTTCATCAAGGGCCGAGGAATCGCAACTTCGACAAAATGGACAACTTCCATTGCGGATGGCTCCTCAAACATGAATCTCAATGGTATGGCCAAGATAGATACCAGAGTTTGGCACATCCGTTAACCGGTTTTACCGCCTCTGCCGCGGCAGGTTTAACTTTCCTGTTCCATGTGCTCTTATTCAACTTGCATTGGTCTTTGGAATAAGTTAGTGTCCGCAACTCTGAGTGGGGAAGCATCTCCCTTAACAGTATTAAAGCAAGTACTCGGTAGCTTGCTTTAAAATACTCGTAAAAGGAAAAGCTTGCAGATAATTTGCGTCCGAAGCGCTAGCTGCATACCTATCACTCGTTTATTAGTAATCTACCACTTCCAATTAACAAAAAGTGGTTGTCGGAGGCATCGTGACTATAGTTACAAGAAAAAAGAAGCGCCGTCGTTTGTTGATGCGCCGCAAGCGTACTCTCGATCCTAATATCGTTATTGACTACAAAAAAGCCGATGTTATAAAGAGATTTATTACAGAACGCGGCAAAATTATTCCAAGACGTGTATCTGGAGCGACTGCTGAGCAGCAACGCGCCATTACTGTGGCTGTAAAAAGAGCTCGCTTTTTAGCGCTCATCCCTTACAGTCTTTCCCATGAAGTTGAGCGCGGATTCTCAGGTGAGATGACCAGCGTAGCTCAGACATTCTCCGTGGGTTCTTTAAAGTCACGCCGACCTGAAAGAGCTGCAGAAGAAGTCGTGGATGAAGCCGAAGACAGCGAAGAAATTGAAGATTAATAAGAGGTTTGAATATGTCTCGTAGATGTGAACTAACAGGAAAAGGTGTTCAAGTAGGAAATAGAGTTTCCCACTCCAACACAAAGACTAAGCATAGATTTCTACCTAATCTTCATCGGAAGCAATTCTGGTCCGCAGATTTGAAGAAATTTGTTGCCTTGCGGGTAACTGCAGCTGCCATTCGTACCATCGATAAACTTGGATTAGATAATTACGCACGCCGAGTTGGCGTTAAACTTAAATAAGGAGAATTTATGGGACGTGCAGATAATCGTCGTACACCAAAGTCTCTTCGCCGTAAGGCGCAGCGTAAAAAAAAGGCTCGCGTAGCAAAGAAAATTGCTGCTGGTGCAGAAAAGAAAAAGACAACAACTAAGAAGAAGTAACCGAAAGGAGTAGCTTGTGGCTACACATAAATCCGCAGTAAAACGTGCTCGCCAAGCTGTAGGCCGTCGCTCTCGTAACCGTGCTTATGTCTCTAGCGTAAAATCAGCCGTCAAGTCTGTTAAAGCTGGTGCTGAAGGCGCAAAAGCCGGAAAAGTCAAGACCGACGAA
Source organism: Oligoflexales bacterium (assembly GCA_964201885.1). Taxonomy (GTDB): domain Bacteria; phylum Bdellovibrionota_B; class Oligoflexia; order Oligoflexales; family CAIMVM01; genus CAIMVM01. The sequence goes on along the minus strand of CAXNGG010000050.1, from coordinate 3,045 downwards.
CTCACCAAGATTTTTCAAGAAGCACAATCTCTTATTATGAAAGCCGGCACAAAAGGCTTGATGCATAAGAACTGTGTAGCCCGCAGGGTTAAAATGCTTGCTGGTCTCGTTAAGAACGCTACTAAGTAACTGTCCTCGGACAAGAACTTACGTGCTAATTTTATTTTAAAAATAGATCGCCTGGTCAATGGATTTGCCAGGCGATCTTTTTTACGCCGTCGCTCTGAATTTCGCCTAAGTCTTCTTCTCCCCGCCTGCGCCAATATGGCGCTTTCTTTCAATGCAGGCTCCTTTCAGCCCCAAAAAAATGAAATCTCCACCGAGATTTTAGCCGCAATGGTGACACTTTAACGGCCAAGTAACCCCAGTGGAAAAAATAACCGGGAATTAGAAAATAATAATTGACTAGCCAGTCAACTCTTACTAGAAATCAACTCATAGGCCATAAATGGCAACACTCATAAGGGGAACGGCATGATCTCTAAAAAAAGACAGCTCGCAGCACTTGTGCTTTCTGGCGTAGTGGTAGCTTGTGGAAAAACGCCACAATCGACTGAAACCCATGATGATGGAAAAATCATTCGATCTTCCCTATCATCTAACTGGATGGTTATGGATCGAGCCACATTCCTCACAAAGGTTGTGGAAGCCACGGAAAACGATGCCCTTCCAGCTAACTCGTACACGACTTTACGCCTTCAGAGTTGGATTGATAAAATAGACGCCTATGCAAGAAAGCGCGATCCTAATTTTCTAGCGTCCATTCCCAAGCCAAACGTCGTCGTTTTAAAGACCGACGAAGCCAATGCATATGTGGCCTCCACTGCGTTTTGCTACAATGTTAAAGTGACCTACGGCAATGGCGCTAAATCCGCTCCTAATGGCGTTTATATCGATAAAACTCAAGATCTACTCGATGTTGATATCCCAGCCAATTATCCCTGTATTGATGTAGATCCAAGCGACCTGCCTGGAATTGCAGAAGAGATTTCCAATCGAGGACAGAAGTGCTCGTTCACGGTATCTCCAAGTGGCATTACGTTCCCAGAATCTTGTGGAACTGTGGATCCAGCCTATAGAAATGGATTTACAGCTCCTAAGCTTTTACTTCTTAAAACACCAAACTGGTTCGTAGTCTTATCAGGCATTGCGGATCTCCTTAAAAATGAAGAATCCCTCATTGGAGTTCTAGCTCACGAACTTGGCCATTACTACAGATCCCATTCCAATACTTATAAGAATGAATATGATTTTTTCTACACTCAAAATGAAGCGGGAAATCCTAATCACAAACCCACTCGTGACGCATCCCTAGAGACTTTTGGCAAAACGGTATTTAAGGCTAGTGCAGCTTATTTCCCCGTGAGTTTAATTCCAGATGACAACAGTTTAAAACTAGATCCTATGCTTTATCTCGCTCTTGGCGATATCGCTAGACAGGCAAGTTCCCTTCCCAGCTGCAGGAAAGCCGCTACGTTTGAAGAGCCCATGAACGCACGAGGACTGGGAGTGATGCCCTTTGCAATGCCAAATAGCATCAACACTTTTGATCAGTTTGCAACGTTGGCGAATCAATGCCTAGCAGACATTGAAGCTTCTGAAACCGCCAAACTTAAAGTCAATTTAGCAACTGCCATTAAGAGCCCCAAATGGGCCCCCTACCAGAACAATCCTAATTTAACTAAAGAGCAAAAAGCTCAATTAGTTAGCCTCGCTCAGACCGTTTTTGAAGTCGTGGGTTCCGATGTGACCTTACCAAAAACGTTTACAAAGAATGACGTTTTGAATTTAGCTGCATCTCTTAGAGCTAACGCAGACAAAATTAGGCAGACTTTACAAAAAGCTTACGATGCTAAATTAGGACAATACACGGTTGAGCAAGAAGCCGACGACCTATCTGTGGAAATTCTTTCCAATATTGGTTTAGGCGGGAACGCTGCTGTAGATACCTATATGGCTCTTGTAAATCCAGAGGACGGTCTAGGAGGTTTTGAAATTGGACTTGAGCGTTGTGAAAAAATGCGCGCCAACAATTGGGTCGATCCAGAAGGCAAATTTGATATCCAAATCCTTCCTGTGGGAGATTATTCAGAAGTGCATCACAGCGGCTGCTACAGAGCCTTCAATGCCTCTCGCGAAATGGCTGCCCACAGATATGAGTCCTCAGCAAAATCACCGGTAGATCCAAGTGTATGGGCTAAAATGAAGTACGAACTTAAGACTGGCAAGGCTGGACTTATTAAGCCCAATAGAGCCAAGAAACCAAAGAAAAAGCTTGTCTACCCGAAAGATTGTGCTTTTGCTCCTAAGGCTTAATACAGAACTGAATTGATTTACTGAAGATGCCATGAATTGTTTCATGGCATCTTTTTATTTGTTAAATGCCAGTCTGAGATGATGCAGATCTGGTCATGATCCTTTTTCGAAAATCCAAGCACTTCAGTAACATCCAATGAAACACGGCTTGGGGTATTTCACGTGAGACATGTCCCATCACCGCTTTCCAACTAGCGCCACGCCAAGAACTAGACCACTTTTAAATCATCGGTACAGACGTTGAGGAATCCTAAAGCCTAAACTCTTTAAAGAAAATGGCGATTTAGTAGTTCCTAAAGAACCGAAATACTTGCAAGAAAACTTGATTTGCTCCCAAGAAATCTCAAAGTTAGGGTTAGCCTTCTGGCACATGGGGTTTTCAGTCAGCTCAATCTCCCTTAAGACGTCGGCTTGAGTTGATCGATCAGAGAGTGTTGTATTCCTTAAAATCTTTAATGACGTTTTTCGTCCAGAACTTTGTTCATTACAATTATTAGGTTCTGTAATTCGGACTCTCAGTGCAATAGAAGAGTTCTCCGTTTCCGAAACGTAGACAGTTTCTGTAGGAGGCATGCCAATGCCTGATTCATAGGAGCTCAGATCTTTTGACAAATACATGCGATTGCTAGAAACGGCCACGCCCACTGTGGCAGAACCCACGTGGACTTCGCAATTAAAAATGTCTTGGACTCCAAATTGAGTTCCCACACGCCCTGTCCTCACTGCTAA
>CAXNGG010000049.1:0-9569 GCA_964201885.1 Oligoflexales bacterium | reverse complement strand
AAAAGATAATCAGCAAGTTTTCAATCGGCAATCGAGTTTACTTTACCCTTGAAAACGGTAAAAAATGCTACGGAGTTGTTATTAAAGTAAACCAAAAAACTCTAGCAGTTCTAACAGACGACAATAGAAAATGGCGTATTGACGCAGGACTAGTGCAAAAAGAAAAAAGTCAAAGCCCTAAAAACAAGAGAAATGTCATCTCAATGTTAAACCGATGATTTTGAAAAAAGTAGAAATTGTCCGGAAAATCCTTGAGCAAGGTTTGGAGTTTCGCGCCAGCGCCTATCTAAGGGACTCTATCACAGCATCGATATCTTCTACGGTCGTCATCTCATAGAGTTTTAGCGACGAGTTGGCGAAATCTAAAGCCTTTGAGTTTTCTATACGATTACCGAAAGCGTTGATACGCCTGCCGTGAAAGCTTTGCTGAGCCAATGGACCCAAGAACATATTGGCTACAGTCTTTTGATAAGATGCCAGCATGAGCGCAGTTTTGTCACCACCGATGGCCCCATTTAATTTCTTAAGCAACTCAGGATCGACAGATGCTTGTGAGGGAATATCAAATTCAATATTGTTTGCGAAATAGAATCGATCTCTATTTTGACTTTTAATCCACCTGCCCACTTGCCTACCGCCATGGTCCTCGATTTTAAATACAAGGCGATCTTCGATCAGCGAACGAGAAAAGTTGATGCTATAATTAAGTTTCGAAAAGAGGTCTTTGGTTTCCGCTTCCCCTTTAGGCGAATAGGGACCGAGAGCCGCCACAAAGTTTTGAATGCCCGACACTACGAAATTCCATCCTCTTTGCGAGGCACGAATGGCATTTTCCTGAAAGCTATTTCCTGGCCCATCTTTTCCACTCGCCACAAAATACTTAGCCGTCTCACAACTTTTCAACATTGCTAAGGTAGAAACTGGTATGTTTTCACTCCAGCCACCAAAAGCCATGAGCGCAGAGACTTTCTCGCCTGGCAGAGGCGCCTTCATTAGCACAGGCACCGGAGACCTCAGCTTGCCATCAGCAGTTCGAATTTCATTAAGCCGGATGTCTTCGCCGTCCGTGAAAACAGGCTGTCGGCGGAATGGACCAGGTTCACCCGCACTAAAGGCAATGGCAAGGGCCAACCCTCGCCTACCTTCCCGAAATACAACGTCCGCCTGAAGGTCGTCTTTTCCTGGAGGAAGCGTCTCCCCTCGGTTTTGACTAAAATTCTTAAAGATCAGGACTCGCTCCACCGGATAGGCATAACCCAACTTCTCAACACTCCGTGCCGAATCGAGATAATAGGGCAAAAATCCTCGACTTTCGCTGGCCAGAGACTTTTTAATTGCCAAAAGCTCACTAGCCAGAGGTTTTCCGGGCTCGTCATGGGCAATATAACCTTGGTAGAGAGCCTCTGGACCTAGGGCCTCAGTTGCTGAAATGGAACCGCTGCGGTCTAATTGAATCTTTGCATTTCGAAACGTCGAGTGAATGACTAGGCCTTTAGGAAGCATCATAAACGTTCCATCTTTTGAAAATCCTCGATATGCATTCCAAAGAAGTTTTGGATCAGGAAGATAAAGTTTAGCCGCTTCCATTTGAGTAACTTTGCCCTTGCCTAGTTGTGCAAAGCCAGGGGTTTTAAGCAGGGCATTGACGCCCCGGATAAGTGAGGTCCAATGGCTCACTTGTTTGGTTGAATCCCCCTGAACAATATCTTGTTGAAAGAGCCTAAAGAACCGATCAGCAATGATCTCTTGGTCAGTGGTAGGCGCACCTTGGAAATGAGAATCTGAAGCTGCTTCGAAAAGCGACTTGAAGTCCGTCTCTTTAATACCGGCCCAAATCTTCCAGAGGCGAAATGTTTCCGCTCGCCTTTCTTTAAACGTCTCTTTGGCTAAAACGGAGCTGAAGTTTTGGTGCATCAAAAAATCCGTCAGAAGAACCGACTGACCTACTGTCGCCTCAATAGACACTACTCGCGAGTCCGAAGCCCCAGCAAGAACATGCCCAAATTGATTTTGCACAAGAAGCCTTATTATGGCAGGTGTCACTTCAAGGTTTCCAATTCCAAATTCATTAAATGCAGGCAAAAATAAAAACGAATTAAGTATGTCGGGAATGGATGCCAGTACAAGGCTAGCCTGCTGTGCTTTGCTTAAATTACGCCCCTGAAATGAGATGGGCCCCTCACTCAAGGATTTGTTCTCTAAAAGTCCCATAACCGAGGCACCAACTATGGATCCTGAGGAACCCCCAAGGGACACGGCTGGCATAATATCATTTTCCAATAGAGCAATAAATGTTCCAACATGACTCGGAAATTTGATTCCATTTCCCTGCATGCCTACGCAGGCCGTGTCAGTTGAGCTTTCACCTGCTCTTTCTTCAGATAAATCTGCCGTCTTGAATTTGCATCCACTAACTAAAATGGTGCTTAGCATCGCGACTGGGATCATTTTTTCAATGGTCATATGGCATTCATATTTACGCAAATTCAGTGCTTTGATTATAGCATTTCTATAAAGCTTGTTATAGACTATCGACTTTTGGTAAAAGCAGCTTGCCATAAGCAGGCCTTCCAAAAGCTGCTTGATGGACGTAAAGGAAGCCGAGATCTGTATGTTGTCACTGTCCCTGAGATTTTGATTTTGTCAGGTTACTTTACACCCAGAAAGAGGCCTGCCCTGTAAGTCCCACTTACCCAAAAAAAAGTAATGTGCTTATTCTCTAAAAAAACGAACAACACCCTGATGGCGCCCTCCTGCAGTCTCGAAATCCTGGCTTAGAGATGATCAATAAAATCGCACCCAAGTTTCCCATGTAATTGCACTTCACTAATTCTTTTTGGGTGTCTCTGAGAAAAAAGGGCCTTTTAGGAAAACAGCGCCATCCCAATTAACGCTGCTCTAAAACCAAAGGGACTCCATGATCCCGAATCAACTTCTTCAAGACAGGCTCATCCCTTGGCTGTGACAGTCCCTAAAAAATCTTGTAAGTAACGATTATCTTGAATGCAGCTACTGCTTGACTTAAATAATCTACCCACTAAACTCCTTCCCTATTTTCAAAGATTCGTAAATGGCTCCGTTCACCTGAATAGGCGATTTTACTTACTAGGCCACCAAATCCTGAAAAAGGCTTAAGATCTCTATTTATGGAAAAGAAAGGTTTAATGCTCTACAGAAGCCTCAGAATTCAAAAGTTTTTATTTATAGTGTCTCTTTGTCTATCATTCAGATCAGATTTTGCATCTGCTGAATTCTCCTCCACTTCGAAACCTTCTCATTTTTTAAATTCTCAGACCATCGGGGAAGGAATGGAAGTTTCCTACATGGGGAATTTGGTTTATGCACTCGATAAAAATACCGACATTGGAACTCAAGGACTTTTCTTATTAGCGGGTCTTCCTAACCTATATCTCAAACATCGCATGTTTGATTTTGACAACGGTTCCACGACTTTTAATACCTATCTTCTTCCTATTAGAAAAGGAAGCACATGGGGAGGCGGCTTGGGTTTCTACTATTCTGTCACTACCGGCCTTGAGCTCAGCCCTTCTTCAACGATTAATATAGGTGGCGGATCTGCTGGATGTCTGGACAAGTCTCTCGTACTTTCAGGCGAAGGTACCGCTTTAAATCTCTACCATATTGATCTCTCCTACGATCTAATCATCTCAAAGACTCTCTCTTTTAATTTTGGAACGTTAATTTTTCCTTATATCGATGTCGATATGGAATCTGAATTTATAGATGCCAAGATTACGGGTTTCAATCCGGCTTTATCAGAGATTATTCCTTTTTTTGCGACCTTGACTTTTAGTCCGACGGACTCGTCTTTCAATTTAGAAGGTGGTTTTTGGGGAATTTCCCCAGGCCAGCAATCAGGGCTTAGCCCCTACCTAAGTCTCTATTGGAGATTAAAATGAAATCTTTTTGGATTGCCATTATTCTGTGTGGCGCATGCTCTAGTTCCGAAGACAAGCCTGGCCTTGTCAAGGCTAGACTCTTCACATCCACCGCTTCAGGTTACAAACTAGAAACGGTTTCATTTAAAACTTTAGAGTCTGCAGATAGACTTTCAAGCCCCCTTCTAGAGGTCAGAGGAAAAGCTATACTGTCCGTTAGCGAGGAAATTGAAGAAAAGATCTCAAGTGACAATCCGGATAAGTTTTATGCCAGTCGGGGTGGAATCGTTCGAACGGACTATATTATGAAAGACGGCGTGGTCTATCCTAAGACCTTTTCAGACATGGCCAATCTTGCCATTTTTTACAACTTTGAATTGACCTACACATTTTGGACCGAGAAGCTAGGACTAACGGCCGCTGACTTTGGACGCACGACCATCTACAATAACCCTACTATAAAATTTACCTCAGATAAAATCACAGGCGCCGTAGAGCCTAAATTTAACGCTTCCTTCGTTCAGGGCGTAAGAGATTTCTGGTTTTTCAAGGAGTCCTCAAAAGCTGAGATTCCGATAAAAATGAATTTGGCCGTCCTTGCCCATGAGTTCACTCACAGTATTTTTGATATATACTTTGCGGAAAAAAATTCGGATTTCTACGCCATGAAAACCAAAGACCAAGACGATTCCAACACCAAGACTACTTATGGAACTCCTTATGATAACGAGTTCCTACTTTCAGCCCTCAATGAAGGCTTGGCTGACTTATTCTCCTGGCTTGTGACGGGAAGAGCTTCAGAGCTAGGTGCTTCCATAGCCTCTATGGCACAAACCCGCGTTCCACCAGTTAACTTTAGACTCTCATCCTATCAAGCTGTCTGTGGCGACAGTTTCTATTGTCTAGGGTCTCTCTTAAACTCAGCGTTTTATGAACTGGCTACCGCCGCAGATGGCATCGAAAAAGTACAACTTGGAAAATATGTGCTTTCGGCACTTAAAACCTTCCGTTTGGATTGGGCGGCTGAAAAGGCTGATGTTTCTAATTCTTTCCAAATGGATATGGATAAATTTCTAGAAAGAATAGTAGCTGAAGAGCCAAATTCAGATAAGAAAATTAAAATGTGTACCGTCTTTAAATCATGGTTTGACTCTATACAGGATAAAATATGCGATTAGTGCTTCTTTTCTTTTTTATGTTAGAAACTAAGTTTGCCTCGGCAAAACCCATGGATTCTCAACCTTTGGTGAGGGCAAGGCTCGGCTGGGAGCTAGAGAACCGAGAGCAGTCAGATGGCGACAGCAAAGGGTTTGTCAATTGGTCGGCATCGGGAGAGTATCCTTTTCTGGAATTCCTCTCTGGTGTCGGCTCACTTCAATACGCCCCCGATACCCATAGCGACACAACTGAGTTTTCCATATACCAAAACCACCTCAAGTTCGGCGTTGGGCTGCAAGCTCATTATAGTTTCTGGCTTCGGTGGTTCTTTGAAAATCAAGTTGTTTTGATTGAAGAACAAATAAAATACCAATCTAGCTTAAGCAGTGAATCCGTGAGCTCAGAGTTTTTAGGACTTCAAGCCCGAGTGGGATTTGACTATCTTCTCGCCCGCAATATTGAAATTCGACTCTCTTACGGCCTTCAAAGTCGCCTTGCAGATCAACGTCTTGATAGCCTCAAAGGGCTTTTTCTAACTTACAGATTTTAGTCGGCAGGAGGCTCGGAGTGACAATCGCTTTGTTAACTATTTTAAATCCATCGTTCAATGCGGTGATTTAAATAGGAGTAAGCTAAGGTTAGGTCTTTAAATACAGACTCATCTCCACCTCTATCTGGATGGTATTTCTTAGCCAACTCGATATAGCGAGACCGCAAGGATTGGGAATCCGGTATATCGCTGAATCCCATGCATTTTAACGAGTCAAGATCTTTACGGGTAAGCCCTTCAAAAACAAAGCTGGATTTGGCTTCCTGTCGACGGCGCTTAAAGCCGTCCCGCATATTTTTTACATCTTCGCTTGAATACCCTTGGCTTGAAGAGCCTTGGCTTGCTGCCCGGGCTTTAGCTTCGTTCAGTTCGTTTTCTTGATAAGACCAAAGCTTTTCTGTAATGCCGTGCAGCAGAATATACACTTGATCTAAACGACCAATGAGAAGTTTAGCTTCATGGGCGACATTCCGAAGAAAGGCGGCGAGAGATTCACTTGCCAATTCCCTCGGAAGAGTCTCAGCAAACTTAAAGAAGTCGCCGTTTTCAAACGGCTCAGGCAATTCGAGAATGTATTTCAAACTAGAATTTATCGAGAGGAGCTCACCCCAAAGATTTTTAGGGGCTATGGAGAATGGCAAATTTAGGGTGTTTCTATTGCGCCAGCACCCCTGAATGGCTGCCTTGACTTCTAAAACCAAATCACTAGCATAATAGCCAATCACGGCCATAGGCTCTATCTTAGAGGAAAAGGGCCCCACTTCTTGGGATAGCGGAGCCCGAAACCATGTTTGAGATCTCTCAGGTGCCAAAGCTCTCGGCAGTGACCGCACCGCTTGCTCTAGGGATTTAAGGCGCGCACCTAACGAAGTTAAAGCATCGGAGCCGCGTTGCTCCGGATCTACCAAACGTTCCCTTAGGAGCTTGATAAAGCGCGCTCGATGGTGTTGCAGTTCCTCGACTTCCAAAAGACAACTTTCCACAGAGCCCGCTGAAAGGATCGCCGGTGCAAACCAGTCTCCCCTTAAAAACGTATCGGCATCCCGTGGCGGCCTAGTCATCCCTTGTGTTCCTAAAAATTATACAGCTATGTCAACCATGTCAACCATTTCAACTATAGCACTATACTGACTTTTCTAGGAAGACTGGCCTGCCTAAATTTTTTCTCTGGTTAAGACCTGCCATGTTTCACGTGATACCACCTTGCCTAACCTCCCATAACTTAAAGCAATTGATCTTTTTTTAGCCTTTCAGTTTGTAGGTTTTCACAAAATTGGCAAGGACCTCTCAGCGGCAAGCTGCCTTATTGCCTTTATTTTTGGGTGCGCTATATTGCTGGACTGACCAACAACTCCCTCAAAGGGCTCTTTATGACGAACGGCATTTTTCAAGTTCCTACTCCCAGCAACGAGCCTGTAAGGCCCTATTCCGCAAAATCTCCCGAAAAACTACAAATCAAGCGGGAGCTAACCCGTCTGCAAGAAACCATTTTGGAAATACCTTTAATGATTGGCGCTCAGAAGATTTTTGAGCGCCCCTTAGACAAAATTATTTGCCCGCACAACAAAACAAAGGTTCTGGCTCACTCCCGTCAGGCCACTAAAGAAGACGTCGCCAACGCCATTACGGAATCTTTAGCTGCCGGGAAAATTTGGAGTGAGGTGCCTTGGCACGAAAGAGCGGCAGTGTTTCTAAAAGCGGCAGACTTGCTTGCTCACAAATATCGTCCTACTATGAACGCTCTCACCATGTTGGCCCAATCCAAGACCGTGCATCAGGCAGAAATCGATGCCACGTGCGAGCTGGTCGACTTCCTCAGATTTAATGTTTCTTATTTAAAATCTATATACTCTGAGCAACCCCCAGAACACTCCCCGGGAATCTGGAACCGATCAGAAGCGAGACCCCTCGAGGGATTTGTCTTTGCCATAGGCCCCTTCAACTTTTCTTCTATTTCTGCAAACCTTGCCTTTGCCCCAGCACTTATGGGTTGTTCTGTTGTCTGGAAACCAGCTCCTGCCGCACTACCGGCTTCCTTTCTCGCCCTTGAAATGCTTCATGAAGCTGGCTTGCCAAAAGGTGTCATCAACATGATATCAGGCGACGCGTCTTTGATTGGTGATGTTTGTCTCCATCATCGGGATTTGTCTGGAATTCATTTTACTGGCTCCACGCAAACATTTAACTATTTATGGTCAGCCGTCGGCAAGAATGTAGACTCTTATCGTTCTTATCCGCGCCTTGTGGGTGAAACTGGTGGTAAAGATTTTGTCTTTGCCCACCCCGACTGTGACCACGAAAGCCTGGTTCATCATCTTGTTCGGGGTGCCTTTGAGTATCAAGGCCAGAAATGCTCTGCTGCTTCGCGGGCCTACATTCCTAAAAGCCTATGGAAGACTGTAAAACCAGCTTTGGTGAGCCTTACAGACTCTCTTAAAATGGGAGATCCCTTTGACTTTACAAATTTTGTTTCAGCAGTGATCGATCAAAGATCTTTTGACAAAATCAAATCGTATATTGAACATGCAAAAGACTCCAAGGATGCTGAGATCATTGCCGGTGGCACCTTCGATGATACCCTTGGATTTTTTATTCGCCCGACTATCATTGAGGCGAAAAAAAGTGACTATAGAACCATGGTTGAAGAAATTTTTGGACCCGTATTGACCGTCTTTGTCTATAACGACGAAGACCTCGACAAAACCCTTGCCATTTGTGACTCCTCGACCAAATACAGCTTAACAGGTGCCATTTTTGCTCGAGATAGAAACGACATCTTGAAGATGTCTTTAGCCTTGAAAAATGCTGCTGGCAATTTTTACATTAACGACAAGCCCACTGGTGCCGTTGTGGGACAACAGCCCTTTGGAGGCAGCCGCGCATCGGGTACAAATGACAAAGCTGGATCCATGTTCAACCTCCTTCGCTGGGTCAATCACCGGACTGTCAAAGAAAACTTTTTGCCTCTAAGTAACTATAAATATGATTTTTTGGAAGAAAGCTAGGCCTTAAGGTCACCACTTGGTGACTTAGCTTTCTTAAGTGGATAGGAAACTAGAATCCAAATAGATTTAAATATTATTTGCTAGATAGAGCTTTTTTTTGAGCCCTTCAGACTGGCCAAACGTAACATTTCTATAAAAAAAAGTTGCGTTTGGCCACAAACTATGATCATGAATAAACAACAAGAGTCAAAGCTCAAAAAATTACGAGTCTTCACTCGGTCGCAGGCCGAAGCGATGGAACTTAGTCATCAGAGCCATTCCCCATAACAGGAAAAAATCATTCGCGTAGGCCGGGGAGAGCATCTCCACTCCGAGTGGCGATCTAGAAAGAGACATAGATGACCAAGTTGCTTGTACTAAACTTGGTCCCAAATCCTTGGTCAGAGCTCAATCGCCGCTATTCCACTACAAATTGATCAAGCAAATCTCGGTGCTTTGGTTCTTCTGACTCAAATCCCTGCACTCAGCTTTATCGACTGATCCGCACATAAACAAAATTGGATTGCCAAGTCATCTATGAATATGGCTAATGCATCGTCACGCTTGAGCGGGCTGTACTCGAGGGCTGAAGCAGTTGAGCAAAAACTTACGCAAACTTGGTCACTTGTCTTATAACTACACATAATTACTAGAGTGCCGATGGGTATGTTAAAGGAGTTTTTAGGAACCTCTCCATAAGCGAGGCTTCCATATATTTAGGAGTATCTTGTTGCACTTTGAGGAGATGGGATAAGTCCAACAAGCTCATCCCAGATTCTCTGACTCCAGGCCGACACAGAAGATATTCTGTTTCTAACCTAAAAAGCTTTTCGGGCGTCGTCGCTGACGGGGAGAACAAAAAAGTTATCGCCTATTCGCGAGTTTCCTCTCATGACCAAAAAGAAGACCTAAAAAGACAAACCCAGGTTCTAAATAAATATTGTATAAAAGAATTTTCAGGGCATGAAGTCATAGAAG
>CAXNGG010000048.1:0-9581 GCA_964201885.1 Oligoflexales bacterium | reverse complement strand
ATCAGCGAAGAGGGGCCTACTTTCAGGGGGCCTATGAAAGCACCACGTCGGGTTATGGATACTTTGCTGACTTTTCGGGCGAAGCTAGCCAAGTAAACGCTTCGGGAAATGCCGTATCTACTGGCTTAACCGTTTTCCAAAGAGAAGACATGTGGCCATCACTTTTGGGAAAGATTTCCGAAAAAGGCCCAAAAACAGACTATCGATTTACCTTAAAGCCTGGGGTTTCCTATCAAATGGATTCCATGAATGTCGAGGTATTTAGTATTTTAAGGTTGGTTGATAATGGCGACTCTTCTAATCGCGGCGCCGGCGGTGGAACGAAACTCTTTAAACAATTTGGCAGATTTAAGCTCATCTTAGCGGCTGAGGCTTCTAAATGGAGTAGTGACGTCTATGCTCCTTTGACGTCCTTTTCCAGCCTTCTGGAAGGGCAGCTTTTGTTTTCAGGGGACTTTACGCTCAATTTTGCACTTTCGAGGCAGGTTTTAGACGCCGCTGAGGAACGTTTGGAGATCCCGCTAGGTCTTAGTGAAGCGACTCTAAAAGTAGCTCAAGGCTTAGGATTTGGGCTTAGTGTCGAAGCCTCAGGGAGTGTGATGGCATTAAACAGCTTGCTAAAGACAAATGTCCAAGGCGGATCCACCACTGCCGACGGCACGCAGGTGAGCTGGGAGGTGGGACTCAATTGGAGTCCGATCAAATGGCTCGTATTCTCGGTAAACCAATATATCTCCAACTATACCTGGAGCCAAATAAATCCTGAAGCCAATAGCCCCACATGGGAGGGTAGCGTCCCTGACTATGAAGAACTTAGTACCTTAAATCTCAAAATCTACCGCACTTTTTAGGAGAAAAGCATGGCCGATGTGCAATGGATAAAAAACCTATCAGCGTCTACTTTTACGGATCAGGGATGGAATTTTTCAGAGGACTTCGCCCAAACCGATACCCAGTCAGACCGGACCGCCTCGGCTATAATAGTACTTTGTGATGAGATTAACGAGTCCATTTTCTGCTACTATAATTTCGTGCCTCCTATGAAACAAATCTCTCTGCTTAAAATCGATGGAAATCGGCCTGAAAGCCTTTCTGGGCTTATCCTTATGAAAGGAAATCATCAGCTTAAAATCATCCGCCGCTCAGAAGGATTAGAGCTTATTCTCATCACGGTAAAATCATTTGGAACCTATCAAAAGGCCATTGAAAAAATATTCCCTTGCTACGACACCTTTGGTTCGCTATTTTGGCAAACAGGGGACCAAAGGGCCACTCTTGCAACAGAGTACATAGTAAAGATGGCCATGAAAGAATTGATTAAATTTGTGGACACCACAAAAGGATAGCCATGAAAATTTCCTTCCATGATATGAGCGCAGAGACTGCTGTAGCAAAAATTAGCTCCAATCTTAATAGCCGTCAGTTAGGTGAAATGGTTAAGTTAGAACTCGTGCAAAATCAGCTGCAAGTGATCGTTTCTAAATTTGGAACCTCAACTTTTTCCTTCACTTGTGAGAATCAGGGAAAAGGGTGCACATTTGAATTGAATTCTGAGAAAATAGCATTTGCCCATCGTGCGTTTAAAAATGAAGTTATTGACAAGTTAGCAAGTGTCGTAAAAACCTCTGGAGGCGACCTTATTGCCCCCTATAAGGGATGATAGCCTGCCCGCGAGGGCCCCTTTATAATAGATTTAGGCTAAGTTGAGTCCTACTCGCCCCACTATTTTAAGTATTTTCGAGAGATGCCATGAAAACCAAAGACATTATGCTTTCAGCGATTCAACCCACTAGTTATCCCCATCTAGGAAACTATTTAGGGGCCATAAAAAACTGGGTGAAATTACAGGATCAGTATAGATCCTATTGTTTTATCGTGGACCTTCACGCGATTACAGTTCCTCAACCACCAGAAAACTTATACATCAACTCCCTAAATGCAGCTGCATTCAATATAGCAGCGGGACTAAATCCCAAAGAGGTCACCCTTTTTATGCAGTCTCACGTTAAGGAGCATGCTGAGCTCGCTTGGATTTTGAATTGCTTTACGTATTTTGGTGAGCTGGGTAGAATGACCCAATTTAAAGATAAAAGCTCAAAATCTGGGGAAAATATTGGTGCAGGTTTATTTACGTATCCCATTTTGATGGCTTCCGACATCCTACTCTATGACACTAAAATTGTTCCCGTTGGGGAAGATCAAAGGCAACACGTAGAGCTCACGAGAAATATCGCGACTAGGTTCAACCACCGCTTTGAAAAAGAGATTTTTATTGTGCCAGAGCCTCGTATTCAAGGATCCGGTGCCCGAGTGATGGACCTTCAGGACCCCACATCAAAGATGAGCAAATCGGCACAAAATGACAAAGGCATCGTGTTTATGAACGATTCGGCAAAGGAGATGGAAAAGAAAATTAAAGGAGCGGTCACCGACTCCGGATCTGAGATCGTTTACACGCCAGACAAACCGGGGGTGAAAAATCTGATTGATATTCAAGTAGCCATAACGCACAAGTCGATTGAAGAGATAGTCGATCACTATCAGGGAAAGATGTACGGTCACTTAAAAGTCGACACCGCTAAGCTTGTGATCGAGGAAGCCATGCCTATCCAAGACAAAGCTAACCAATTGTTAAATGATCGAGATACTTTGATTGATATTTTGCATGATGGCGCTGAAAGAGCCCAAAATCACGCTAGGCAAACGCTAGAACGCGTCTACAGCACGATAGGATTTGTGCCAGGAAAAGGAAAATAAGTTTAATTTTTATTCTTACTCATTCTGCTCGATGACAAGATAGCCTTCTACTTTTACTCCCTCTTCGCAAAGGTACATGGCAGTGGAAAACACCTCTGAGACATCTGCCCCCATTACGATTAGAGGCAGACCGTTTTCGATAAAACTTTCCAAAAAAGCAGACTTGTCAAAATCCGGCCTGCTAAGTTCTATCAAGTCCATGTAATTAACCTCGCCTTTTTGCGAGAAATCCTGTTTAGAGGTCGCTCCTAAATAAGTAGGAAGGCAGCGATAAATCCCATTAAGCCTGACCAAAATTTGATTTAACGGCAAGCTCCTGTAGTGACAAATGTCTTTGGGAGAGGTAATGTTGCCCAGCTGAAGAAAGGCTGGCAAATAAAAAGCCTCTCTTAAGACAACTTCCAACTCGAAGTCCTGAAAATACTCGAGGAGTTCTGACTCAGCATGAATTTCTTCTTGTAACTTCTTCATATCAATCCGGAGGATAGTTTGAATTCAAATTTATTACCTTACAAAGACACATTTCCAGTCGTCGGCGATCATACTTATATTTGTCCTGGTGTCTATATTATTGGCGATGTTGTTATAGGTGAGAATTGCAGCATTTGGTTCGGAGCCGTCATTCGGGGTGATGTAAATTACATAAGGATTGGCTCGCGCACCAATGTCCAAGACAACAGCGTGATCCATGTCACGCATAATGGCAATCCGACCATTATTGGAGATGATGTGACGATCGGGCACGGCGTGATTCTTCATGCCTGCACCATTGGCAACCGGGTCCTTATCGGCATGGGAGCGATCATTTTGGACGGGGTTATCATTCCAGATGATAGTTATGTGGCTGCGGGCTCTCTGGTGACCCCTGGAAAGTCATTTTCCTCTAAAAAAATGATTATGGGATCTCCCGCCAAGGAGAGCAGGGATCTTCGGCCTGATGAGCTTTCCTGGCTAAAGGAATCTGCGGTTCATTATCAAAAAGTAGCTATGCCTTATCGTGCGCTATCCGCTGCTAAAAATGACGACTTAACCAAATAGCTCGCAAAACTCTTTTGAAATTTAGGCTTATTAGTAAAGCGAAAGTCTCTGGGATAGTAGCTTTCCACAGTAGCTCTAATGAGTGCCTGCTCGTCGGAAAGCAATCCAAACCTCTTGCCTTGCTTTAGTTCCCACTCATAGGCCTCTCTCTCTGCGAGATCTGTTCCGTACAGCCCTAAAGAGTCTGCCATGGAAATAAAAAAGAAATTTTGCTGGCAATGAATTTCTAGCTCATGGGACAATGTGGAGCCTAGAAGGGCCCAAGAATCAAAAGCAGAAGGACCTACCTTAACGCTTTTTGCCTGCTCATAGCCCATTTTTTCGGTGACTCCCCGATCGCCCAGTTTACTATCAAAACTAGGATGAGCTCCGGATTGAGACAAATCAAATCCGTAAGCAATTAAGGCTAATTCAATTGATGCTTGTGATTTTGCTGGGGGCGGCGCATTGACTTCGACGTCAATCGAACGGGCTAGCTGCTGGTTTCTCATTGCTTTTTCAATGCCGGTGTTAGCCCAAGACATCGCCCCGATAAGAGCTAAACACGGCAATCCAGCGAATATTCTGTGGTCAAAAAGCATAGGCAATTGCCTCCCTAGGAAGGGATGTGCAATTTGACGGCCGCTCTGTTAGGATAATAGCGGCGGCTAGTTAGGTGTTATGTACCACCCCTGATTCCGTGCTGGGTGTACAAAATATTGACACAATCGGAGTTTGGATGGGATTTTCTTGGCAAACCAAAGTTATGGAAGGCTCTCAATATGAAATCTCATACCAGGGCCAAATCAATGAAAAGTCTAACCTAGAAGACCTATATACAGAGATTTCTTCGAGACCAAACGCAAAGAACTTTATTAATCTTCATGCCGTTGAGAGTATAAATAGTTCTGGAGTAGCTAAGTGGATTGTGCTTATGGGTAGGTTAGAAGAACAAAATCTGATTGTTGAGTTTACTCACTGCCCGATTGGAATCGTTCAGCAAATGAACATGGTCCCCCAATTTAAAGGAAAGTACCATGTAAGTTCAGCCTTTGCGCCCTACTATTGTGCAAAGTGCGACAAAGAACATGGTGCAGAGATCGAAATCCCGGAGGGCGCCACCTCC
Source organism: Oligoflexales bacterium (assembly GCA_964201885.1). Classification (GTDB taxonomy): domain Bacteria; phylum Bdellovibrionota_B; class Oligoflexia; order Oligoflexales; family CAIMVM01; genus CAIMVM01. The sequence goes on along the minus strand of CAXNGG010000048.1, from coordinate 4,681 downwards.
AGCATGGTCCAAGTCGCGGAAAGCTTGCCCTGCAAGACTTGCGCTTCCACCATGGTTTTCGATGACGTCCTCGATGAATACTTTAGTTTTCTTGACCCTTAATCAGCGAAGGACTTATTACGAGCGAAATGAATTTTGGAGATATTGCCCCGTGCGAGACTTCCTGCTTTTCTTTAAACCTAGCACTTCTCCTTGATAAACGACATCGCCTCCCACGGCAGCTGCGCCAGGCCCCAGATCTACCACCCAATCCGCTTTATAAATCACTTCCGGATTATGCTCGATCATGATGATGGTGGTCCCTAGATCTACAAGTCGGCCAAGGGAGTCCATAAGCTTAGCAACATCCGAGAAATGCAACCCACGCGTTGGTTCGTCCAGAATCAATATGGTTTTTTCCCCAAACTCCTTGGCTAAAATAGGAACTAGTTTCAGCCTCTGTGCCTCACCCCCAGAAAGAGACGCGGAGGTTTGGCCAAGTTTAAGGTAGCCAAGACCCAAATCAATCGCTGGTTTTAAAGCCCTGGTGATATGACGGTGATGGGCGAAAAGCTCTCCGACTTCCGCTAGGGTAAGATCTAACACTTGCGACAGAGAATGCCCGTTATACTTGATCTCAAGGAGGTTTTCTTTGTAGCGTTTCCCTGAACAAACCGGACAACGCTCCCTGGCATCTGCTAGAAAGCGCATAGACAGAACCACCTCTCCACGCCCCTTGCACTCCTCGCAGCGACCTCCCGCCGACATCAAACTGAAGTCTTTGACATCCAATCCAGCTAACTGAGCCTCGGGAAGCTTGGCATAAACGCCTCGAAGATAGGTCATTAAATCGAGATACGTGACCGGCATGGAGACCGAACTCTTTCCTACGGGACTCCTATCAACTACCCTTAGATTTTGAAACGACTCCAGTCCGGAAATCGAGCTGCAGTTTTCAAAGTCTGGTGCCGCCTCCCTTGCCTTAAGTGCGGCAAAAACCGCCTCCAAATTGGGAACCAAACAGCCAAAGACTAAACTTGATTTACCGGCTCCTGAGACACCAGTAACCACGTTCAGAGCATTCTTGGCAAAGCTGACGTTGATCTGTTTAAGGTTATTGTATTGAGCTTTCTCAACGGAAATAAACCCCTTGGCTGGTCTTGATATCTTTGGACGAAGTGTTTGTAAGTCGTTCAAATGCTTTGCTGTTAAACTACTATCCGAAAATTTCTGGGCCTCTTTTGGATCAAACTGGGCCTGTAAAAAACCACCTAAAGCCCCGCCCCCTGGCCCAAGATCAATCACCCAATCGGACTTTCTAATCATGAATTCATCATGATCCACGATAAGTATCGTGTTCCCAAGCCCCTTAAGTCGATCGATATTAAGCCAAAGGGACTCCAATTCAGATGGGTGAAGACCTTGACTAGGCTCGTCAAGAACGTAAAGAACCCCCCTTAGAGACTCACTTAAAATACCAGCAAGCCTTAGTCTTTGGGACTCGCCGCCTGATAAGGTCAGCACCCGACGACCCAAACTGAGATACCCTAAGCCCACATCCATGATTTTTTGCAAGCCATCGGCAATTTTCTCATAGACCCTTAAAAAAGCTGGATTTTCAGAACTCCCCAAATGGGCCGCGGATTTGACGAAGGCATGGAGGTCGAGTATCGACATCTGCATAACGCTTCGCATCGTTTCTTGATGAAAAGTAATGGCATCATATTTGGGATTAAGACCGGTGCCAGAGCAGACCTTGCAGTGATCGCTTTGACCTGCATCTACCGTGGCAAGTTGGGACTCGTCTTCAAAATCGTAGAGATCTGGTTCTAACCCAAAACCAAAACAATGGGAGCATCGTCCGACGGAATTTGCTGAAAAGTAACGGGAATCCAATTTAGGCCATGAAAAGCCGCAGCTTGGGCATCCATCTTTTCTTGATGCTGATCCGCCTTTTTCTAAATGAATATTTCCGAGTTTGTCGGAAACATAGTATTCGGCATAGCCATCAGAAATCTCCTGGGCTTTTTCAATGGCTTGCTCCAAGCGTTGTAGTTTTGCCTCAGAAACCTTTACATAATCAATCACCACTTTAATCGTGTGCTTAACCTCTTTTTCCAGTTTGGGAGGGGTTTCGATATCAAGGATCTTTCCATCGACATAAGCTTTGGTAAATCCTGCCTCAAAGGCCAACGTGAACTCTTTCTTAAAAATGCCTTTCTTATTCTCTGCGATAGGGCTGGTAATCGCCAAAACATGTCCTTCGAACTGCCCTAGAATATGCCGAACCACTTCTGAGCGGCTCATTACAGTAGTTTTGAGTCTGTGGGTCGGACAGTACTTGTCCGAGAAATTTGCAAAAACAACTCCAAAGAGTTCTGAAATGTCAGTCAAAGTGCCCACTGAGGCGCGCCTCGAAGGTTTGGTTTCATTCTGCTCTAAGGCAATTGCTGGGGAAAGTCCTGATATTTTTCTAACTCTCGGTCGTGTGCCTAAGTCCAAAAACTGGCGTGAATAATTGGAGAGAGTGTAAAAAAAACGACGGTGACATTCGGCCAAAATCGTATCAAAAGCCAAGGAGCTTTTACCAGAGCCTGAAACACCCGTCACAACCGTAATCTTTCCTCGGGGTACCACGATATCTATATTTTTCAGATTGTGCTCACTGGCCCCTGAAACTCTAATTTCACTTACTTCCACAAATCCTCTTTTCCAAATAAACTCTTTTCAAGATAGACAACAGCCGAAACCATGGCATTTTCAAAACTTTTGAAGGAAGCTTCAGGACTTAGAATCAAGTCTGATGCCGGGCCATGGTCTGGTGAAACCCGCAAAAATGGCAGACCGGCACTAATATTGATGGCCTCATCAAAATAAAGGGTTTTCATGGGAGTGAGTCCTTGATCGTGATACATGGCAAGTACCCCATCAAAACGTTCTTTTAAGGCAAAGTGAAAGACCGTATCGGCTGAAATAGGCCCGGTCAATATCGCTGGACCTTTATAACTCTTTATAAACGGTTCTATTACTGTTTTGTCTTCGCTACCAAACAGCCCTTGATCACCCGCGTGGGGATTAAGACCACAAACGGCTAGGCGAGGCTTTGAAATGCCGTAAATTTCCTGTAACGCCTGGGTGAACTTCGCAACTTTATCCTGGAGCATGGGAGCCGTGATATGGGAAGGGACCTCGGAAAGTGCCAGATGGTTTGTGGCAAGCCCTACCTTTAACTTAGGACCGGATAACAGCATCAGCGCATCAGTTCCCCATAGCTCTGAAAAATACTCAGTTTGACCTCGAAAGTTCTTCCAAGTTAAAGAAACGATATTTTTGTCGACTGGCACTGTCACGACCGCCATATTAGTTTGATGTTTAGGTACAGCTGAAAGTGCTGCAACACTTTGCCTAGACCGCTCCTCTTGAGACAAAGCGTCATAAGAAACCTCAGCACCTCCCAGATCTAAAAACCACAGACCCTTGGCTTCAGGCAGCACTTGAGTCACTTTCATTTTGACTGCGCCTACCCCATCCTCGGCGCTAGATAACAAACCGTTGCGACGAAGAATTTGAAGCTGATCCTGCCACTGAAAATAGGAACCTACGATAACCACCGGCATCAAATTTTGAAGCTTCTTAGTGACATGAAGCGTCTGAACTACCCCTCTTATGTTTATCGAGAAAGGATCGCCTAAAGTGATTAGGAGCATGATGTCACCGATGACTGAAGAGACGCCCCGCCAGATAAAAAGGTTTCGTGAATGCGAATCCGGCCACCTTTTGCCATGCCGCCTGGAAGAACTGGCTTCTCAATGGTGACGTCGAGTTTTTGCACCTGTAAAAACTGCCCTATTAACGACTGACCTACCGCTATAACAGCAGATTCGATCAACTTAAATTCGCGGTCTTTCAACGCGTGATCTAAAGTTCTTATGATGTCCCCGTAGTCGAGTGTCTTTTTAAGATCGTCGCCTAAGGGCGTACCTGAGTCCATCCGGATTTCAGCAAATACTGTTACTAAGACCTCTTGGCCATGCAGGCGTTCTTCCCGAAAACAACCTATTCTCATAAAAACGGGATATTCTATAATTTCAATACGCATATCTGTTTCCTCTAGCCTCTTTGGTAAAAACTTCTAGGGCTGAAGATTGCCCTAAAAACCCAAAACAGCCGCGCCGCTAGATTATCGTTCTCAGTCAAAAATTGCTACCCACTAAAGGGCTAAGGAGGCCCCACGGTTGATCCGGCTGCCTGAACTGCATTTTATTCCCGGCTGCCCGATCCTGCACTCCCATTTCTGGATGTAGAAAGTAAATGCCGCATTCTGCTTTCAGCTGACTTCTTTGGAGAAGAAGCTTTGCACTTCAATATTTCTAAAGAGTTAGAGTTTTATCTCGACTTCAATCGAAGACGAACTCCTGCCGAGAAGACCTTGAAAGGAGAGGAGCGGTGAGGGCAGGGCTGAAGCAGTTGACCTAAATCTTATGCAAACTTGAGCATTTGTCTTTTAACTACTTATAATTACTAGAGTGCCGATAGGTGTGTTAAATGAGACGTTATGCATCTTTCCATAAGTGAGGCTGCCATTTATTTAGGGGTTTCGTGCTGCACTTTGAGGAGATGGGATAAGTCCAGCAAGCTCACTCCAGATTCTCTGACATCAGGCGGACATAGAAGGTATTCTATTTCTAACCTAAAAACCTTT
>CAXNGG010000047.1:0-9724 GCA_964201885.1 Oligoflexales bacterium | reverse complement strand
GCCAAGCCCTGAAATGAGGAAAAATAAGGCAACGCTGTAAAGTCATCTTTAGAAGGCTTATGGTGTTCCAGTTTAATAAATCCAACGTGATTGCTCGTGGCCTTGTAGCGCGCATTCTTTCTTCTTTCAATGGAGACGAGACATTTTGGAACAGCGACTACCAAAAATTCTTTTTCGCGAAGAATGACTTTGCTAGCAAATACAATTTTAGTCGACATTAAGACAAATTCGACTTGGATAAGCTCTTTAGAGGCTAGGTAGCGAATTCCCTTCTCTGAAATCCCAGAGATTCTGATGCCGACTCCTTTTAGTATAGCTTTTGCATCGAGTTCGGCTATTGGCGCGAGTTTTCCTTTAACGGCAACGCTTGGTTCCTTAGGCCAGCGCAAATACACCTGCATATTAGCTTGGATCACTTTCTCCAAGATACGCGCAATGCGGTCCTCGCTCGTTATTTTTACGATACTTTCTTCCATGGATCCGCCTTATGGATGTCACATTCTATTTTACCATAGTGCTTAGAAGCTTAGCAGCCCGTTGAGCGCGCTCCACTTTGGAAATTGACGCCTTGGCAAAAGTGGCTGATAATATATCGGTATTTAGATTATCTAGGCTCCTATTACCATTACGAAGTAGGCATTTTATGCAGGTCTCGAAAATTCTTTTGGCTTTCCAGGTGCTTTTCTCTTTTGTTGCTAAGATCTCTTTTGCCGAAGATTCCCTAAAGGGCGAAAGACGAGGGGCCAACCACCTATCCTTAGGTTTTTCACATAGTTTTGGGCTGAAGCAAGATTTTAATGATAGATTTACCCCGGCAGTGTATTGGCAATTTCATTCCACTGATGGCTGGCGTTCCGGCCTTGGAGTGGACTCCAGAATTTCCGGTTCTGACCTGGAGGCGCGGCCAGTTCTAACTATAGGTCAAAATTTTGTTTATGAGCATCGCTTGTGGGCTAACTTTTACAGCTCACCGGGATTTGAATTAATTTGGCTATACCCGACGGCAATCAGTGATCGTATTTTTTCTCGGGATCGAGATCGAACTTCAGAAGTGGGAGTTGGCTTGTCTTTGGGAATCATAAATCACTTTTCAGCAACCACTGCCATTGAACTTAAATTAAACCGATGGCGCGGAGTAGGCACTCGAAACTATCAAGGAACGACTTCCTTAATTGCCATCTCAAGGTATCTCGGAAAATAGACTTAGTCACATTTAGGTAGATAGAATTTAGTTTCCCAACCATAGCGAGTTGAGGGGTGAACTGCCTCAAAACCATATTCTGGGAATTCTTTGGCGACTGCAATTGAGCCCTCGTTAAATGCCGGCTGGGCAGAAGTAACAACGGCTGTTGCATGAAAAAATAAACGTTCATCTCTCTGACCTAGGGTATTGCCATATAAAGACATGCCTAGTTCATTTTCTGCATTTGAAGTCGAACAATCTTTAGTCCTCTCACAAAGACCGGTCGCTGAGTCTTTAAAGCTAACTCTTTTCAAAAAATTCTGGTCTGTATTTAGGATGGAGTCCTGAGGCAAAAATCCAGCAATCACAATGCGACCAATGCAGACTTCAAACAAAGAACTCGCGCTTAGCAAAGCCTGCTCTAGTAGCTCATAACCTCGCTTCAAGACATCAATCCTGGATGGCATACGAACATTTAAAATCACAAATGGAGATGAGGAATTGGTCATATAGGAAGCCACAGCAAACCCGTCATCGCCTATTAGCCAACGCTCCTGCACACTGAGCGTTTTTGCCTGATCTAAAACCACAGGAAGTGCAGCGGCCGAAGCTGCCACAATTTTTTCCGCCTGACCAGCTCCCTTTGATGTCTGTGAAGCTAGCCACTCGTATTCGCCTAAGTCTCCAGAACTTAAGACTGCGATATCCGATTGGGCTGGGCTTGCACTTTTTATGGAAAGGCCCAAAAGATTTACAACATCTGGCCGATCCCTCTTGACTTCTTCATTGATCAGCTCCAACCGAGCGTGTCGAAATGCAATATCTAATTCCCAACCGTCTCCGGTCGGGGCAAGAGTCTCTAACTTGTCATCCAAATTGAGGTACTTTAGCGAAATCGCTCTTTCGTCCCAAGTTGTAATATGTGCACAGCTTAAACTTAGGCTAAAAAAGATGAATAGAACTCCGTTTTTCACTTAACAGCCTATATACCGACTGATAACGAGTCTTTGAATTTCTGAAGTTCCCTCGCCTATTCTTAACAAAGCCGCATCACGATAGAATCGTTCAATAGGGTACTCTTTCATAAGTCCATAGCCGCCAAACGTTTGCTGTCCTTCGCGCGCACAGTATTCGGCGACCTCTGAACAGTATAGCTTTGCCATGGCAGCGAGTTTTTGAAACTCCATCCCATTTTGTTTTAACCAACAAGCTTTATAGAGAACACCTTCAGCAGCTTCGATGCGGGTTGCCATTTCAGCCAATTTAAAGGCAACTGCCTGATGTTTAGCAATGGGTTTACCGAATGTTTTTCTTTCATTGGCATACTTGATGGTCATATCAAGGGCGCCTTTAGCTAACCCGAGACCCATTGCGCCAATAGAAAGGCGCCCGTTGTCCAAGGTCTCCATCATGATTTTAAAACCTTGTCCCCTCTCACCAAGCATGCTACTTGCTTTAACCCTAACATTATCAAAGTAGAGCTCTCCTGTATTCGAGGATCTCCACATCATTTTATGCTTCATGGCATTCGCGGTCAGGCCTTTAGCTCCTGCTTCAACTATAAAGCAACTTAATTCAGGTCGTCCATCTGGCTTTCGCCCTGTTACCGCTTGAACAGTTATCCCTTGAGTTAAGGTGCAAGCTGAATTGGTAATCCAAATCTTAGATCCGTTGATCACCCATTCTCCGGAAGCAGAGTCCAATACTGCCGTTGTCTTGGAGGCTTGTGCGTCTGATCCCGCCTCTGCTTCGGTAAGGCCAAAGGCCCACAAACCTTGACCCGTGCACAAGGTAGGGAGATATTTTCTTTTTTGTTCTTCATTCCCAAAATAATAGAGGGGAGCTGCACCTAAGCTATTATGGGCCGCAATGGTCGCCGCCTGGGAGCCGTCAAATCTTGCAAGTTCTTCCACGGCGACAATATAGGAAAGATAGTCCATTCCTTGGCCACCATAAGTAGGATCGACAACCGTGCCCATAAGGCCTAGGGCACCCATCTTTTGAGTCAGGCCAACAGAAAATTCTTCTTTTTCATCTAAAGCCCCTGCAATCGGAACGATTTCAGATTCTGCAAATTTGCGGATGCTCTGGCGGAGCATGGTTAGTTCGTCACTCTCTTGGTAAGAATACATGTCAGGGCTCCTAAATTTCTATATCTGTGTCTAATTCCACATCTAAATCAATATCTCGCATCCGGCCTTCTCTGCCAGTTGCTCCCAGCAAAATACCAAGAAAGGACTTATAACGCCATTCTGTAATTTCGCCTCTTTCCAAGGCATCTTTTACGGCGCACTGAGGCTCCTGCAGGTGCCTACATTCTCGGTATTTGCATTTACCAATAAGCGGCCGCAATTCCCGGAAACAATATTGCAGCTCAGGCGGAGAGCGCTTATCAATACAAAAGCTTCTAATTCCCGGGGTATCCACAACATACCCGCCGCGCCCGAATCGAATGAGGCTGGCGTAACTTGTCGTGTGCCGCCCTTTGTAAAGAATATCCTGATCTTCGACGTCTTGTTCGATTTCTGGTTCTAAGAGATTAGCAATGGAACTTTTACCCACCCCGGAGTGCCCCGAAACTAAAGAGATCTTTCCTTTAAACAATTTTTGGATTTCTTTGGCTTGCGCAGGAGCCTCGTCCTTAGACAAATTCGATTGAATAAGGAACACGCGGTAACCTATTTTTCTATATATTGCCATGTAGGCTTCAATCTCTTTACGATATTCAGCCATGGCTTCGCCTGCTAGGAGATCTTTCTTGGTCAATATAATCACAGCGTCCATGCCTTCTGACTCAGCTAGAGTCAGGTAGCGATCAATAAGCCCCCACTTTACCTTGGGATCTAAAACAGAGGCAACAATCACCAGCTGATCCAAATTACTGGCCAATACGTGGGTTATTTCTGCGTTGAGTGGATCTCGACGTGCGATTTTGTTAGTTCGCTCGACCAAATACTCCACCACCCCCTGGGGCAAGTCGTCACTTGGATTCGACACCTCGGGGACATCAGATCTACATACAACGATATCCCCAACTGCTATGAAATTACGTTCGGTGCGAAGGGCTTGCAGATATCGTTTCGCGATGGTTCCGAGCCAGACATCGCGGGTGTCAATTTTCCCCTTTAAATTGTCGGGAGAAAGGAAGCAGAATTTTTTATGAACTTCCACGATTCGGGCAGCAAAATATCCTTTGTTCTTTTTAATAAAGGACTCAGCGTCTTTTAGGCTCAAGATAAAGGAGTCCTCTAACTGGGCATTTTTAGATGACTTACCACCTTTAGCGCGCCTTATCTTTTCTACTTTATCAATTCGATCCAGTTCTTGGTCGTCTTCCCACCAGCGGCCTTTTTTCATGTCCAGTCCTTTTTAGAGCCTAAGATGGACCGCTTGAGCTGGATAGGAATAAAATACGCTAGGCTTTGCCTTATGGATTCCAGCTCAGGTCCTACTTTAAAGGAGCCGTCTTCTTGCAACACGAGCACACCTTGATCCCTAAGCTCACCATAAACGCCCGGTAGATATTCTTTAATAGTCAAGTTGACCAAGTTGTCGCCCTGAATAATGGCGGTTCGCTCCATGAGTGTCTTTAAAACACTTTCCAGGTGATCGCGGCCTACAGGTTTACCACGTGCATTTAAATCAGCTAACAACTCCACCCCTATCCCATAGAGTTGAAGCTGACTAGAAATCATATGTGCTAGAATCGTCAAATCAGAGTACCCTTGCTCTGAATAGTGGGGCTTTTTGATTTCATGGTCATTGATCCGATCTAAAAGCCCATTCTCAACCAGGCCATCGATATACAGACCGGTAATCACTTCTATCTCAGAGAGATTCCACTTGAGGAAAAGCTCGCGCTTTAACCAAGGATAGACCGTTTTTACGGCTTGTTTGATTTCAGATGTACTTAAAACATCACAGTTTTGGAACATTTGAGCTATAGCACCGGGAATCGCCACCAGATGTAAAATGCAGTTTCGATAGTAAGAAAACTTTACAGAGCCTCTTTGTTCTATATAAATGATATCGCCAGCGATATTCTTAAAGTTTTTAAGGCCAAGGAGCTTTGTCGCCTCATCTAAGGCAACTGGAAAATCTAAATGATCAAAAGTAGTGCTCTGGTCGTAGGAAAACTTTTCTAGAAGTCTCCAAAATCTTTCATAGACAATCCCCAGCTCATCGCGCGGTATTGCTTTATTTTGTGAGGCTAAAATAATTGCGGCGAGCAGGGAAGTAGGGCTGAGTACGCTCGCTTGATTGACTCTAACCATCATTTCTTGTGCGATTTCTGTCACCGCCCTCGAAAGGCCACCACTTTTAACTTCATCAACATCGCGCCATTCTGGTACCTTTTCATTGAGGTAGTCACCAAGCACTAGGGGCGTACCCACGGAAACATAAACTTTACCAAAAGACTCTCTTAATATTTTTAGATTTTCCAGAATCGTGAAAACCGATTCACTTTGTTTACCGCCGCCACTCAACTCTTTTTCGTAAGTTTTTCCCTCTACGATCTTATCATAATTTATAGAGATCGGAACAATGACAACCGGCCGGTCCTTATTGCGCAGCTGGCTTTCAAGAACCATCGAATACATTCCCGTTTTGGGGGATAGAAGTCGACCGGTTCGAGACCTGCCTCCTTCTGGAAAGAAATTAATGGGATAGCCTTTGGTCAACAGATAATGGACATATTCAGAAAAAACCGCCGCATAAAGCCTGTCCCCCTTAAAAGAGCGGCGCATAAAAAAAGCACCGCCCCGACGTAGGGCAAAGCCAACTGGAAAAAAGTTTAAATTGATTCCTGCCGCTGTATGGGGTGACATATAGCCTAAATTAAAAAGAACATAGCAGATTAATAGATAATCCATATGAGATCGGTGATTGGGAACATATACGATGGAGTGATCACTGCCTAAATCGGCTAGATTTTTTTCGCCTTTAATCTCTACTTTTTTGTAAAGCTTACTCCAAAGTAAATGGAGCAATTTCTCATAGACAAGAATCGCAGGATGGGTCATGTGGGACGCAATTTCTCCCGCGCACTTGAGAGCCTGTTTTTCATATTTTTCTCGACTGAGTCCTTTTTTGGAAAGCAAATCATCGATAGCAGCCTGTACTTTAGGGCCCTTAACGACGGCGTTCAATACTTGCTTTCGATCATACATAAGAGGGCCAAGGGAGACTATCGCTTGCTGATGAAAAAACACCCTGAGATTGCGGTTAAGCTTTCGAGTCGTCTGTTCGACGCCTTGCCCTTCACCAAGAAGAGCATTTAGCGGCATAGGGCGGCCGAAGTTGCAAAATACACTACGCCCATGAATTAAAATGGCAAAAAACTTCTGCCAAACTCCACCATGTTGCGTGTCTAAAAAAAGTAGTTTTATCCAAGAGGTTTGCTCACTCCCTGGATCTCGTCCCCAAAAAATAGAGACGGGAATCGCATTAACGTCCACTTGGTGTCTCGAGGCCAATTCCACCACAGTTTCCATGGCTGAACGAATCGTTTTACCTCTTTTTGTCGATAAGATTCCAACCTTGCTTAAATAGACAAAAGTTGATCTTTCGCCGCCAAACAACGCGTTTAGATCTGCATGGGGACGGGGTAGGTGCATTTTTTTACAGTGATAATCTAACACTAACCAATCGGAAAAGGACCTGGTTCGCAAGACATAGAGGGTGCTTTTGCTGCGATCTGCTTCAAAATCTTCGGGAATGGCACGACTTCGAACTAAGAGATAGAGAAGAGGTCTAAAAAACCATGAAAGCCTTAAAAGTATATTTAGCATCCACATCGCGTCACTGCCCCAATTCGAGATTGTCGATCAAGCGAACGCCGCCAACTCTTACAGCGGCTAAAAAAACAGAAGCTTCTGTGATTTCATCTCCATCCCGGCTTAAGTTGGATTGATTGGCCACTTTGCCATATTCAAGCTGTATTTCTGGATATTTTGCGATTTCAGAGGCAAAAGCATCTTCTATTTTGCTTCGACTACGCACACCTGACTGAAACATATCGAACGCAACGTTTAAAGCAACGGGCAAGGCCAAACCAATGTGCCTTGAGGACTCATCTAGAAACCTATTTCGACTCGAGAGTGCCAATCCATCTTCCTCCCGGATAGTTTCCATGGGATGGATCGTAACGGGCATGTTGAGATCACGAACCATTTGCTCAATAACTTTTACTTGCTGATAGTCTTTTTTTCCAAAAACCGCATGATCGCAGTCGACTAAATGAAAAAGCTTTAAAACGATCGTAGTAACACCTCTAAAATGCTGAGGCCTAAAGGGGCCACAGAAATCCAAGGACATCATCGAATTATCTACCCAAGTCTGAAAATCTGGGGGATACATTTCAGATGCGTTGGGGGTAAAGACTGCGTCTATCTTAAGATGCTTTACCTTTTCAAGATCATCTCGCAGCGTTCTTGGATATTTTGAAAAGTCTTCATTGGGGCCAAACTGGCTTGGATTTACAAAAATACTTACTACAACCCTACTGGCTAGGGACTCTGCATATTGCATCAAAGCTAAATGCCCTTCATGTAGGGCTCCCATGGTGGGTACAAAGGCAATGGTATCGCCAGCCTTTTTCCAATCTCTCGACACAGACAACATCTCATTTAGATTAACTATGGTGCGGGGCAGTGACAACGTCATCTCCACTCTAGGTAAGTGTATATATCTACAGAAAAAAACACGAGAGGACAATGCCTCTCGTCAATTATGTTGCCCATCACTCTGCTCATTCAGGAAAAAACGGCCAGGGTTTGCAATCCTTAAAATGATCCTCCTGATCATTCGGAGCCCTAATAGCTCCTCACACTATCCTTCGTCATGCATCTAGTCGAGCTAGACCCCAGGCCGTAGAAGCATATTGCTTCTAAATAACACTTCGGATCGCCTGTGAAAAATACTGAGCCGCGCCTAAAAAAAGTGGCGAAAAGAGGGCTCATTTTGGTCTCAGGTTTTCATCTATTCATCGAAACTAATTGGATATTTTATTGTCTTTTAAGCGTTTCGTAAAACTGAGTCTTCTAAGTTTCCCCTTGCTGCCCAAGGAGCCCAAATCCCTGCCATTAAAAGTTACGTCAACTGCAGCCGCATCGTAGATAAAAAACTCTGCGTTAGTTTCAAAAGAATAGGAATGGGTCGCAGGACTTAATTTATCAACTTCAATCGTCTGTCCATCAACAAAGGCTCGGATCTTAACGTCTTCTTTGGCCGTAATTTCAATGACTTGCTTACCGTCTGGGATCGCGAGTGTGCCTTTCACGACGGGACTGACCGGAACTATGGGTACCGCACTGGAAGGTGAAGGTTCCGCAGCTTTCTCTGGTGCCTCAGGCTCTGGCAAAGTAGACGCTTCTAAAACCTGCGGATCACTTTGGCCATCAACGTCTTCAGCCTTCGGTGACACCATAGGCTCTTCAATCACCGTTCCATTAGGCGCGCGCTCTCTAGGCCAAAGGGCAGCCGCCAATACAACTGCGACTCCACCCATGACCGCCCATAGCTTTGAAAATGCAAATTTAGGTGTTGGAGTTGACGATTCCCTGCTTCCCTGCTCTTTAATAGCCTTAATAGCCTGCCCTTTTAGGCTCGGCTCTTTAATAACCTGCTCTTTTAGGCTCGGCTCTTTAATCGATTGCTCGTTTTTAAACTTTTCTTTATTTGGCTTCCCTAATTTCGACTTGAGGCCTGCCTCATTAGATTTAGAAACCAATGTGGCTGCACTTCCTTGACTTCTCAATTCGGCAGGTTTGCTCTCAGCCGCTGCCCTAAACCCAGGTATGTGGTCATAGGCATCCGCAACTTGAAACTCTACGGCACGTTCGGCCGTGGATATAGAACTTTGGGCATGGGTAAGATCCTGCAGCTCGGTCTTAGCGCTAGCTCTCTCCCCAACAGTTGCCTTTACGCCTTGGTCTAAGGATGGTCTCGTAGGCACTTGAGCCGCCTCCATAAAGTGAGGCTTCACGACTTCTTGATCACCAAAGGTCCATTTTGAGGACTTATTTTCAAAGGTTTCATGCTTATCTACATTTTTTTGTGTCGTTTTTGAAAATTCCTGCCTTTCAGCGGATTTTCCGCTAGATGCTGGTCTTTTTAAGTCGACTTCATCCTGGACCTTGCGGCTTACATCAGATCCCTGGTTTCTTAGAGTTCTTGAATAGGCAGTTACAAAGGCTTCCTGTGGCATTTTCAATTGCCGTGAAATGCTCTTTAAAAACCCTCTGACAAACACCTCACTGGGCAGACCATCAAGGTTGCCTTCGTAGAGTCCCATGACAAACTCAGGGTTGATCCGGGTGAGATGGGCAATCTCAGCTGGAGTCGACTGAGCTAGCCCACAGGTCGCCCGAAAGAGTCTAGAAAACTCTGCTTTTCGCGCCTCCAGAGGCAAATTTTCAATGGTATTTAAGCTTTCAACGATTTGCTCTTTGGACATAGTATTCATTACTGCTCCCAACTCACCTTTTTTTTCTATAATCTTGTATAATACTAAATTAAAGCCAGTATACCTGGTGCATG
>CAXNGG010000046.1:0-9725 GCA_964201885.1 Oligoflexales bacterium | reverse complement strand
TGCCAAAATCACCGTGCAAAAAAATCTTTTGCATTTGAATGCCATACTGCACATAGATGGGTTTATCTAATCCATACATGGCTTTTAAATTGGCCATAGTGGCTTCAGGTATCTCTTTAGTTTTGGTAAAGGGATCGCCGGGAGCTGCTCGTGTCAGGAAAAAAGTCAAGCTAGCTAAGACGAATACAGCAATCATAGCTAAAAGAACTCGTTTTAGGACGTACTTAAAAAATAACATTTTACCCTTCCGTACTAATTGCATGGCCTCCTTGAGGAGGCCACTCAAAGAGCTGCTTATCTTAACAGCTCGACTCACTTTATCCGTTCTACTAGGTCCGCCGGTCAAAGACCATTTTGACTTTCAGCGTTTTAATCTTCTCACTTCCAGTAGGCATAGCGAAGATTGGGATCTGCGCCAAGAGGAGGGCGCACAAACCCCTCCAGTCCTTCAGAGTAAATATAAGAACGGCTTCTTTGATACACAGGAACCACACCAGCCTTTTCTTCTACCAGGTATTTTTCTGCTGCTGTTAATATTGCAGTTCTCTTAACAACATCATTTTCTTTTTGGGCGCTGACAATCATTTCATCAAATTTGGCATCTTTGAACGGACCATGATTGTTTTCATTATTGCTCATGAAAAGGTCCATAAAGGTCATGGAATCAAAGTAGTCGGGCCCCCAACCTGCCATAACCAGGTCAAACTGACCGTCTTGCATGCGCTGAAGTCTCGTTTTAAAAGGAACGATATCAATTTTAACTTCTGTCTGGAAAGCCTTCTTTAAAAAGCCTTGAAGGTACTCAATCTGAGTTTTTGCCGCACCTCCGTCGTCACCAAGGAGCGTAAAGCTTGGCACCTTAGTTTGCTGAGTTTCTGCAAGGTAGGCGGCGATATATTTTTTAGCGGAAGCCAAGTCATTATCTTTCCAAGCTAGACCACTTTCTTTACGGAAAGTTGATGAGGGTTTGCTGCCTGGTAAAAATTCCGGAACAATACCAAAGGCCACCTTAGTTCCTGGAATCGCGATGACTTTATTAACAAATTCCGAACGATTCAGGACAAGCCTTAAAGCCTGGCGCAAGTTTTGATTAGAAAATAGCTTCTGGGGTCTTTGATTCATTTCAAACCACCACACAGAGCCGTCTTGGTAGCTGCTAATCGCCTTTTTATCTTTTTGAGCGAGCTTAAGACGGTCTCGGTCGAGAGCTCCCATATTCATATCGAGGCCACCCGTAATCTGCTGGCTATAAATCGCACCACCGTCTTTTAAGATGACTGGTGCATCTATGGCATTCAGCTTGATCGCAGAAGCATTCCAGTAGGTCGGTGACTTTTCCATACGCATGGAAGATTCATGAACCCACCTTGTTAGTTTAAAGGGGCCATTGCCTATAATACTTTCCACATTAGTGGAAAACTTGTCGCCAAATTTCTTTACGATATCTTCTCTAATAGGATAGAAAACGTTAAAGGCCATAAGGGAGTTAAAGAAGGCAACTGGACTTTTGAGTTGAACTTGAAACGTAGAATCGTTGAGTGCTTTGGCACCGAGCTCGCTAGGAGCTTTCTTGCCTTTAACAATTTCTTCTGCGTTTACAATTTGAGCCGTGATCGCGATAAATGAGTACTCGCTCGCAAACTTAGGATCGACGAGGCGTCGAAATGCAAACTCGAAATCTTTGGCGCTAAGGGCTTTACCGTCTTGCCATTTTGCATTTTTTCGAATGGTATAAGTATACTGAAGCCCATCTTTACTTACTTTAACCGCTTCTGCGGAACCTAGCACATAATTTTTGCCGGTTTTGTCTTGGGTCATCAGACCCTCATAGATGTGGCCAAGCCACATGCCACTTACGGCATCTGCTTGCTTCGTAGGATCCATACTAGGCGGCTCATCAATGAGATTAAGGTAGACCTCTTGGGCTTTTCGTCTCTGATCTAGAGACAGGCCCGCGGCATGGACATCTTTTGCGAGAGCGGAAGACAATACGCTCCCCATGATGGACATCTTCAAAAGTTTCGAAATCATCATAATCCTCCTTTAGGATTTTTAAAAAAGGCGGTTCCGTATCCGGCCTATCAGGCGGCATAGAAACATATTTTTGGCTACGAGGCCAGTTTTTTTATCTAAACTTTTATCTAAACTTTTATCTAAACTTTTATCTAAACTCTAACAATTGAAAGAGGAGTGGGTTCGATCCTAGAGGACTCTGGCCGGTTTCCGCTCAAATTGACCTAAAGTGCCAATAAATCAGATGTTTAAACCAGCCGCGCCTAGACCTGCCTCAGATTTTGGAGTCGCCCACTGGAGCTTCTCTGAGAATCTCCGCCAAGCTGGCCTTTAAACCCAGAGCTTTCGCTTGGGTCAGGCCCTTCACTGTAAGGAGACGCTCCAAAGTAGAGTCCCGCATCTGTTCTAAACTGCCGAACTCTTCAAATAACCTTTGCTTGATGACCGGCCCTATTCCCTGGATCCCATCAAGGACTGAGGAATGGCGCACCTTAGATCTGCGTTTGCGATGATGGGAGATGGCGAAACGATGGGCTTCATCGCGAATTTGAGTGAAAAGTCGATAAGAGCTTGAACCCACTTTCAAATCGACTGGCGTCTTCTGCCCTAAGACAAAAATACGTTCTGGGGAGTATCTGGGGGCATTTGCTGACGAGGCTTCTGGGCGACTTTTGGCAAGAGAGATGAGGTTGATATTTAGGGTTGGAAACTCCTTAAAAACTTCTGCAGCGGCTGACAGCTGGCCTTTGCCGCCATCTATCATCAAGGTATGAGGCCCATCCTCATCTCGCAGGGCTCTTTCTAGACGCCTTCGTACCACTCGACGTATGCATTCAAAATCATCAGACGATAGAGCTTCATCTTCAATATTATAAAGTCGGTACATCTCTTTATCGGGCTTGCCATTTTGAAAGCGGACGCAAGAAGCGACAATCGCTGTCCCTCCCATATTGGAAATATCTATGCACTCTAAAGACTCAAAGGAATAATCGAGCCCTGTTTCAGCGGCTACTAGCTCCAGCCGATCGCCCGCCGGCTCCCCTTTTCTGGACTGTTCTTCAAGGGACCATTCCGCATTTTTTCTGGCAATATCCAATAGCTTTCGGGAAGCTCCTCGATCTGATTTGGAAATCTTAAAATGAACCTCTGATCCTGGGTGGTCTTTAGAATTCCCGAATTTATTTCCTACTTTAATCGCAGCAGAAATGACTGGCAAATCCCCGATGTCTTCTTCCAAAAAAATATCAGAAGGGAGTCGTCTAAATTCATAATACTGCAGCAAAAAAGATTCCAAAAGTTCTGAAATTTCCGACTCCCCTTGGTCAGAAACCACAAAGCTATCTCGACCCGTCATATGGCGATCCCTTACCATGAGAACATGAAAGGCGACAAATCCAGACTTTCTGACAGAAGAAATGGCATCCGCATCCTTAATGCCATCAAACACCACATGCTGTTTCTCTGCCAAGTTTTCTAAGGCAAAAAGCTGATCGCGATAGCGACCTGCCAGCTCAAACTCTTCATGGGAGGCGGCGGAGAGCATCCTGGATTTTACCTTCGCTGCAACATCACTGGTATGCCCTCTTAGGAAATCAGAGACGTCTTCTATGGTCGCCATATAGGTTGACCGCTCTACGGACAACTTACAAGGGCCGAGGCAAAGCCCCATATGATAGTAGTTACACGGGCGCTTGGTCGTTTGAAATTCATGCTCACTGCATCTTACGATGGGAAATATCTTATGGACAAGCTGCAGCATCGAGGAAGCCAATGATACATTGCCAAAAGGCCCTAAATACAAAGCTCCATCTTCAAGTCTTTTTCTTACCCTAGACACCCTAGGCCAAGGGTCACTCACTCCGATTCTTATATAGGGGTATTCTTTATCATCACGAAGCAAAATATTATATTTGGGATCGTGGGTCTTGATAAGAGTTCTTTCTAATAGAAGCGCCTCTACTTCCGTTTGAACCAAAATGACCTCAAAATCAATGATGGTCTTCACGAGTTTTTTCGTTTTCGGAGTATGTCCTAGACTCGCTTGAAAATAAGAGGAAACTCGGTTTTTTAAATTCTTTGCTTTCCCGACGTAAATGACGCGACCCTTGATGTCTCGCATGAGGTAACACCCCGGTGAGCCAGGTAAAGATCGCGCCTTATCTTTTAAACTAGATTCGTTATCCACCAAGATCCTCAGACATTAAAGACATGACTATACTTTTTAATTCACGAATTTCATCCCTTAGCCGCGCCGCATTTTCAAAATCAAGCGCTTGGGCCGCTTTGAGCATTTCTTTCTTTTTCTTGTCTATAGATTTCTCAGCGTCTCGAACATTTTTTATGCCAAGCTTCTTGCAACGCTCGGAAAGATCTTCGACCACTACGTGGCTTTGACCGTCGACCAGCCCATAAATGACCCTGAGATCCTCTGGAAGGGATTTGATAATGGTCAGTGGCTCGATGTTGTTTTCTAAATTGTACTTTCTTTGGATGTCTCTGCGCCTTGATGTCTCTTCCATAGCGAGATTCATGGAGTTGGTTATTTTATCTGCATAAAAAATCACCTTTGCCTGGACGTTCCTCGCTGCCCGCCCGACAATTTGAATCAATGAGGAGCGAGACCTTAAAAACCCTTCTTTGTCCGCATCCATAATGGCAACTAGCTCCACTTCAGGAAGGTCTAAACCTTCCCTGAGTAGGTTGATGCCGATAAGAACATCAAAATCTCCTTTTCGGAGCCCTCTTAAAATGTCCGCTCTCTCCAGGGTGTCGGAATCACTATGCAAGTATTTCACTTTAACACCGAGATCACGGTAGTATTCCGTAAGATCCTCAGCCATTTTTTTAGTGAGCGTGATAATCAGGATGCGACCGGTTTTCGATACGGTTCGAATCATGGAATACAAATCGTCTACTTGGGTTTTAACCGGTCTAATTTCAATTTCAGGATCGATCAGTCCCGTAGGTCGGATGATCTGCTCGGTAACTTTTCCTTCGCAGGTTTTCATTTCAAAGGGGCCAGGAGTTGCAGATACATAGAGAATTTGTCGATTTCGGTCCAGGAACTCTTCGAAATTTAAGGGCCGATTGTCGAGAGCGGAGGGAAGTCTGAATCCAAAATCGACCAAGGTCATTTTTCTAGCCCTATCCCCCCGGTACATGCCGCCAACTTGAGGGATCGTGATATGACTTTCATCGACAATGGTCAGAAAGTCTTCAGGGAAATAGTCGAGTAGCGTGGGGGGTGCTTCTCCAGATTTTTTACCGGTCAAATACCGAGAGTAGTTTTCTATCCCTGAGCAAAATCCTACCTGCTCTAAAGACTCTACATCGTGCATCGTTCTCTGCTCGAGCCTTTGAAATTCTACATCTTTCTTTTCTGCCTGAAACTCGCGCAAGCGGTCACCTAAATCAGACAAGATTTCTTGGATAATAGAGCGCATATCCTTGCGATCGGCTACGTAATGGCTATTCGGATAGACGGCAACTTCATCCACCTTTGCAATCCTAGTACCTGTTAGGGCATCTATGAGGCTAATGCCCTCAATCTCATCGCCGAAAAATTCCACCCGAATGGCTTGGTCTTTTTGACTGGAAGGTAAAAGGTCGACAGTCTCTCCCCGCACTATAAAACTTCCCCGCTCCAGCATCGAATCATTGCGGGTATACTGAATTTCGATGAGTTTTCGCAAAAAAGTATCTCGAGACATCTCCTGTCCCACCCGGATACTGACCACCAAACTTCCATAGGCATCGGGGGACCCGAGACCATAAATACAACTGACACTAGCCACTATAATCACATTTTGCTTTTCAAATAGATCCTGAGTGGCTTGGTGACGCATTTTGTCGATATCTTCGTTAATCGACGCATCTTTTTGAATGTAGGTGTCGCTTGTCGGCACATAGGCTTCAGGCTGAAAATAGTCATAGTAGCTGACAAAAAAACCTACGTGATCCTTGGGAAATAGCTCTCTGAATTCCGTAAAAAGTTGGGCGGCAAGTGTCTTATTGGGAGCCAGAATCAAAGTAGGCTTGCGAAGCCGTTGAATCACATTAGCCATGGTAAAAGTTTTACCGGAGCCGGTGACCCCCATCAGGAGGTGATGTTTGCTTCCAGATGCTAGGTCTTTCACGATACTTTCTATAGCATGGGGTTGATCCCCAGCAGGTTCAAACCTGCCCTCCAAATGAAATAAAGATTTCACAGACCCCCTCTCCCTCTTCAGTCAGCTCAACAATCGATCATAATACACAGTTTGCCAGAAAATTATACAGCATTCTCCCAATAAAAATAATTGGATACAGAGTTTAAGTGTGCTAAGTTTTTATGGCTTGGTCAATTTCATGTCGAATAAGAAATTTCTTTGGGTAGGATTACCTTTAAGAAATCAACTTCGTTAGGCAACGCTGACAAGCTTAAAACGATCAACATGAAACGATGATGAGGAGAATCAGCTTGCGGGCGTTAAAAACTTTGACAGCAGCGGTATGCATTCTAGTTTGCCAAATGATTTCAACAGATGCCAAAGCATGGTGGATGTGGTCTCCGGGTGACTCCGTTGACAACTCCACTCAGTCCATGATTGGAACTGGGTATCATCCAGAACAGCCCATAGATTTCCCCCACAATATCCATGCGGGAAAATTAAAAATGGACTGTCAGTATTGCCACTCGGCGGCAAGACGAAGTCAGTCGGCAGGTGTCCCCCCACTTAATACCTGTATGGGATGCCACAAAATAGTCGCGACTGATAAAGACCCGATTAAGTACATAACGGAAAAATATAAGCGTAATGAACCCGTCGAATGGACGAAAGTTCATGACCTTCCCGACTTCGTGAGATTTAGCCACAAACCCCACGTTTTAGCTGGATTCACGTGCCAGGAATGCCACGGCCCCATGCAGGAAAAAGTTACTGCTGCGCAGCACGCACCCCTTCAGATGGGATGGTGTATAGGTTGTCATAAAGACAATCTTGATAAGGGCGCAAAAATTAGCTGTAATACGTGTCACTATTAATCTTTATAAACTTGTAGCCCATTCACAAGGTTTGCCCTTGCAGGAGATATGATGGAACGTTTGGAATTCGACGAACTCGATAAATTGTCGGAACAAAAAGAAGTCTTTGCACCGGATGCCACATTTGAAGCCCCGGTTAAAAACATTGGCAAAGGCCACCTATTCATGGCTGTGGAAGAAGTGATGCCAGAGATTGGTGCTACAGATCTCGAAGTCGCCGGTGAAATCGCTGATTCGAAAGGCATTAACTATCCCATCGCGCGGCGAGACATAATGCGTCTTTTCAGTGCCAGCGCCATACTTGGCGCCACGGCCTGCGTGAAGAGGCCTGCGGAAAAAATAGTTCCTTATGTGAATCAGCCCGTTGACTTTGTCCCAGGCAATCCGGTTTATTACGCCACCACGTGCAACGAATGTCCGGCAGCTTGCGGCGTCGTCGTCAAAACCCGAGAAGGCCGGCCTACTAAATTGGAAGGTGGTCCTGAGCATCCGGTAAGTCAGGGAGGCCTTTGCGCCATAGGACAGGCTTCCATTCAAGGCCTTTACCATCCAGAACGCCATAAATCTCCCCTCATCCAAACAAACGGCCTTACGAAAGAGTTCTCTTGGGAAGCTGCTTTTGATCGCATTGGAGCCCTTGTTAAAGGGTCCAAAAAGGTCGGGATCATCACAAAAGGCTCGACAGGTTCACAGCGGAAGTTTTATGCCGAATTTCTTACTAAAGTTGGCTCTAAATCTGAAAATGTCTTTACCTGGGATGCCAACGGTCTTTATGCCTCGATCAGTGAAGCACATCGCCTTGCTTTTGGAGTCGAAGGACTTCCACGCCTTGAGTTAGCTCGAGCCAGTACGATTGTGGGCATTGGATCTGACATTTTAGATGTCGGCACTTCGGTGGTCTACCACTCCAAAGGTTTGTCGCAAGCTCTTAGCATCAAAGGTTCAGAAAAAGGTGAGCTGATTCAATTTGAAGCCCTATTGTCCCTAACGGGCGGTAGAGCTGATAAGCGCCATGTGATTCCTGTAGGTTCTGAACTTGCCACGACATTGCTATTGGTTCGCTCACTCCATGATCAATCTGCAGCAAAAGGCTCAAATGGCGCAAAAGCAGTAATTGCATCCGTTTTAGCTGCCAATAAAGCGTCCCTAGATCAGGCTTACGATGTCATTGGAGTTAAGAAAGAAGTTTTCGAAACCCTCGCCCATAAAATGTTAGAGAAGCCTTCGGTCCTAGTTGCCGGTGGCACGGCAAGTTTTGATGAAAATGCGACGAGTCTTCAGCTCGCTGGAATCTTTGCAAATATCCTCCTCGGAGCCTACGGCAGCATTCTCAACTTGGATAAGGGATGGAGTGCAAGCCCCGTTAAAGTCGGCGACATGAAGCGCTTCATGGAAGCGTCACCTGACTTAGATGTGGTTTTTGTGATCGGGACAGATCCTTCCTTTACCCTGCCTGCAAGTTATGGATTTTCAGAAGCTTTAGCTAAAGTAAAAACCGTAATTTCCATTCAGAATTTCCCGGCAGAAGTCGATAGACTTGCTGAGTTTATTTTACCAGCCGACCACTACTTAGAAACATGGGGCGACGAAGAGCCGGTATCGGGCTTTCTAAGCATTCGTCAGCCGGCAGTAAGAACTACCGTAAACTCTCGTCAGCCTGAAGAAATGCTCATGTGGATTGCTGCTTCAGCAGGCTCTCCTATGGGCTATGCCGACTATAGAACGTATCTATCGGCACAGTGGAAGAGCTACTATGAAATGGCCGGAGCTAAAGTAGACTATGATACTTTTGTTAAAGCTGTCCTTAGAAGAGGATTTATTGGCAAGTTAGACACTAGAACTGTCGGTGACCTGAAAGATGTCAAAATCTCTTTAGCCCTCCCTGAGTCAGGACTGAAGCTTGTTTCGCCTTTCGATCATCGTCTCAGAGATGGAAGCTTTGCCCATATCCCCATTCTTCAAGAAGTTGGCGACGGCATGACGACCATTGCTTGGGACTCATGGGTTGCCATCAATCCAAATACCTGCCGAAAACTTGGGTTAAAAAGAAATGATGTGATCCGAGTCGAAGGACCTGGCGGCTTTTTCGAAGGGGCTATTTTCCCACTCCCAGGACTTCATCCGGACGCTATCGTGGCGCCGCGCGGTAATGGCCATACGGACAAACGCTCCACCATTTCTAATGGCGTAGGTTTTAATCCCCTTGCTGCCTTTGCTAAAGCCGAAGACCAAGCCACCGGACAACCGGTAACGAGCGGTCAAAAGGTGAAGATTTCCTTGGTTGGTAAAACCTACAGGCTAGCAGCCATGCAAAGACACCACGACATTGGAAATCGAAGTGACATCATTAGAACCACCTCCCTTGCAGCATTGGCTAAAGAAGGCGGCGATAAAGACTTGGACACCGTTCCAGATCTTTACCCAGATGTGATTCATAGGGGTGACTATCGCTGGGGAATGTCTGTAGATTTGTCAAAATGTACAGGCTGCGGTGCTTGTATGACGGCATGTTCTCTTGAAAACAACGTTGCGCAAATAGGCCGCGAGCAAATCCTCATGGGACGAGAAATGCACTGGATTCGACTCGACCGCTACTTTAATGGCGAAGTCGATTCTCCAGGAGTCACCTTCCAACCCATGATGTGTCAGCAGTGCAATCACGCTCCTTGTGAAGCTGTTTGTCCGGTTC
>CAXNGG010000045.1:0-9793 GCA_964201885.1 Oligoflexales bacterium | reverse complement strand
TCTGGTTCCGTTAAAGCCAGCGTCAAAGCAATCATGCCACCCAAAGAAAATCCATAGACATAAACTTCGGTAAGATTTTCAGCTTGAGTTATGTCCCTAACATCCTGCGCCAAAAGATTTACGGTTAGATTCCAGTTTAAAGGAGCCCTGCTTTCACCAATCCCCCGGGGATCATAGGTGATCACGGTAAATCGATCGGCTAGTAATTGATCAAAGCCAACCCAATGGGAGGCCGATCGACCTAAGCCGTTAACTAATACTAAAGCCGGACCTTGCCCAATGACCGTATAAGCAATTCCTGACTTTGTTAGTTTTGAGGAGGAGTTAGTAACGGTCATGTCTATTTGGCTCTTTGGAAATGGGGCAATTTGGGAGACTATCCTCTCCGACAATCGCCACCCGATAATGGGACGCTAGCTGTACAGCCTCAATACCATGGCCGAACGATTTTGACAATTGATCGCTTGGACGCAACGCCTGAAGGTGACTTTTGACAGTACATGTTTCTGGACGTGTGCAAAATAGAACCACCACTGAAGATCAAATAAAAATTGAAAACAAATGAGACCTCGTCGGTTTAGACTCTTCCATCGGTGTACTTCCAAAAGCACCACTCGGTGCCTTCCTTAAAGCACCTTCAAGAAAGCACAGCCCTTGAAATGCGTCCTTAGAGGTTCCTAGGTGGGCAATCAAGACCCTCATTTGGTTGAAATGCCCAGACGGCTTGGCATACGGGGGGAATTGAGCCCTGTTTATTGATTTCCTGAGGTCCGCGGGAATTCATGTAACCAGATGATTCTAAAGACTTCTATTTCTCAGTGGCGGGATTTAAAAAAAGACCTTAAGGTTTCCTGAGGTTTCAGTTGACAGGGCCTAGCAAATAAACAATAAATAACGCCCGTTCACGCGTTTAGCGCATGTCGGTCATGCGTTTTGATATTAGTAGGAGAATCTAGATGTACGCAGTATTTCAAACTGGCGCTCACCAGTATCGAGTAAAAGAGGGCGACACCATTACTATTGACAAAATCGAAGGTAAAGCCGGTGAAGCGGTTACTTTTGAGAAAGTCATGTTAGTCGGTGGAAGCAAATTGTTAGTTGGTGCACCACTCGTCGCAGGAGCTTCGGTTCAAGCTACGATTGCTGAGCAAACTCGCAACCCAAAGATTATCATTTTTAAGTACAGGCGCCGCAAGAACTACAAGCGCACCCAAGGGCACAAACAGCCGGTAACTATTGTTACCATCGGTAAAATCAAAGCTTAAACATTTGATTTCTTACTGATACACTACTCCCCTCCCAGTCACTTTGAATGATTGGGGACCCTAAAGTCCGAAAGGCCAAGAGGAAGTAGATAAAATATCACTAGGACGTTTTATCTTTTTGAATAGATCAGACCGCTTGCATATTTAAAACTATATATTTCTGGAAGGAATAAACGATGGCTACGAAAAAAGCCGGTGGTAGTACCAAAAACGGACGTGACTCCAATCCCCAATACCGTGGGATTAAAGTCTATGGCGGACAGAAAGTAACTTCTGGCAGCATTATTGTTCGCCAAGTAGGAAGCACCTTTCATGCCGGCACAAACGTAGGAACAGGAAGTGATTTCACACTTTTTGCCCTTGTAGACGGACATGTGAAGTATGAGCGTTTCGGAAAAGATCGCAAAAAAATTAGCATTCTACCTTTAGTATAAGTCAAGCTCCTGGTTAAAAAGTAACTAATACACTTGATTTATAGCGGCCAAAAGATTACTTAGGCCGCTACAAGATCCGAGGCTCTTGCCTCGGTTTTTTTGTGTAGGTGCAGATGATTTTTCTCAGGTCGATTCTTTAGCGACCACGGAGTTCAGAACTATGAAATTCATTGATTCCATTGCCATTCGCGTTCGCGCCGGTCACGGCGGCTCAGGGGTCGTTAGTTTTAGGCGCGAAAGAAACATGCCTAAAATGGGTCCTGATGGCGGCAACGGCGGCAATGGCGGCGATGTCTTCTTAGTTGGAGATGAAGGCATAAACACCTTATCAACCTTAAGGTTTCAGGCTGAGTACAGAAGCGAAGACGGCTCCAAAGGCGGAACTCAGGATAAATCTGGTGCTTGTGGAGTAGACCTTTTGGTACCCGTTCCTGTAGGAACTCAGGTTTACGATAAGGAAACCGGAGACCTCGTAGGAGAAGTCCTCGATCATAATGAAAAACTTCTTGTCGCGAAGGGCGGTTGGCGGGGATTTGGCAATGCCTCTTTTTTGGCATCCACCCACCAAGCTCCCACAGAATATACCAAAGGAAAACCGGGTGAGTTTAAGGAACTTAAACTAGAGTTAAAATTATTAGCTGATGTTGGCTTGGCTGGATTTCCTAATGCTGGAAAGTCGACTCTTCTTTCCGTAATCTCATCTGCTCGACCCAAGATAGCGGATTATCCCTTTACCACTATAACTCCCAATCTTGGGGTTGTGGATATGGGCCAATGGGGTGACCCAAGGGACTCATTTGTGGTTGCCGATGTTCCAGGTCTTATTGAGGGCGCAAGCGAAGGCAAAGGCCTTGGCCACGCGTTTTTGAAGCATTTGGAGCGAACCCGGGTCGTTCTTTATGTGCTCGATGCCCTAGATGTCGGTGAGATGTCCCCCATAGACGCTTTGACAAAACTGCGCCTTGAGCTAGAAAAATACTCTATTGACCTCTACCGAAGACGATCCTTGGTCGTTCTTAACAAAATAGACTTGATATCCGACGAAGAAGAACTCGCAAAGCTAGTTCGCCCTATTGAGCAACTTGGATTTGAAGTTTTAAAAATCTCTGGGGCGCTCGGACTAGGTCTCGATGTCCTAAAGCATCGGGTCAATACCCTAGTCAAAGAAGAAAAAAATAAAGAGCGTCCGTCCCTTGTTTCGAGCGAGCCACCTAAAACCCCCTACCTAGATATTCTCTTAGGCAAATCGAAATGACTTACCTCATTTTTGGTGGTGCGTTTGATCCGCCCCACCTTGGTCATGTTCAAATGGCGGCCACGGCCCACAAATACTTTCCAGGCCTTAAGATTTTAGTGCTACCTTCCCCCGTCAGCCCGACCCCTGGGAAGTTTGAAATGGCACCCTTTCCTCATCGTCTCGCCATGGCTCATCAGGCCTTTCTGGAACCTATAAAAAGCGGTTGGTTGGAAGTTTCTTCACTAGAAGAGGAACTCCCAAGCCCTAACTACACCATCACGACTTTAATTGCCTTAGGAGCCACACCTAAGAATCGCCACTCGCTTCTCCTTGGAGATGATCAGTTGGCCTCATTTCACCTCTGGAAAGATCCTAAAAAGATCCTAGAAATCGCAGATTTAGTCGTTTTTCGGCGGGTCAGCGAATCCCCCTCTCCCCTTCTCCTTGGGGACCTTCTTGGAGTAAAAGCTCAAAAACTCCACGACCACGTGTTCGAAATCGGGGAGGCAAAGGTCACCTTAATCCACGATAGAGTTTGCAATGCATCGAGCCGTGAGATAAGAGCTTATCTAAGGCAGGGCGAGGAAACCCCCTGGCTGCCTGGGGATGTGTTGGCCTACATCAAAGAATTTCAGCTGTATGGCTCTTCTCTATTTACCAAAAGCATTGACCCAAAAACAGTGACTCAACTCAAGTAACGCAACTCAGTAAGGAATAGACCCATGAATCATAAAAATATGGCGCTTAGAATGGCCCAGGCCAGCCTCGACAAAAAAGCAAAAGACATCGTCCTAATGGACTTACATGGCCTATCAAGCTTGTGTGACTATCAAATTGTTTGTTCTGGAGATTCCGATCGGCAGGTCAGTGCCATAGCACTCCATATAGAAGAAATATGTCGGGAAGAATTTAACCTAAAACCTACCGTCACAGAAGGCAAGTCTACAGGCAATTGGGTGCTTCTGGACTTTAGCGGTATTATGGTTCATGTCTTTTTAGATGACCTTCGTCGCTATTACGCCATTGAGTCCTTATGGCCAACGGCTCCTGTTGAGCCCATCAGCTAAAGCATGCAGTGGCGCATTGTGAAACTCGGCAAAGTCGGCAAGGAAGAAATCCGCTCCCTTACCGCGGAATATCAAAAGCGCCTTTCTCACGCTGGCCGCTTTGAAATCATAGAAGTAAAAGATCCTGGATTAGAGCGCCCGGATGAAATCTTGAAACTTTGCCAAATGGCACCTGGAAATTTTGTGATTCTCCTTGATGAGAGGGGTCAAAAATTCAACTCCCCAAAACTAGCACAATTTATTCAAAGCAAAATCGAATCGCCACACATTAAGCAATTAACCTTCTTGGTAGGCGGGGCTTTTGGTGTCGGCGAAGAGATTAGAAGATCGGTTCACTTTATATGGAGTCTATCCGATTTAGTTTTCCCTAACGAGCTGGCCTGGCTGCTTCTTTGGGAGCAGCTCTATCGCTCTTGGTCGATCATCACCAAAAACGGTTATCACCATGAATAAAATCCCACGAAAATGAGATAGACATGTTCCTATTCACTTTAAATCTTGCACCGATTACCTAGGACTTTTTTAGGCCGGAATTACGCAATTTCTGCCCTCAAAATCTCCTCCATTCAAATCACCTGGAACATTCCCACTCCAATGGGGAGCTTAGATCCCACCAAAACAACCTTTTGCTCTGAAAACGCAGCTTTTGCCTAGGCTCGACGTTTAGAAAGGAAAGGGCTTTCCCGAAATCCAAATATATCAAAACTGAAACTTAGGCGGCTCCCTTGAACAAAATAGGTGACAAATTTAAAAAATATGACTTTTTTAAAAAGAGATTTTATGGCCGTATGCCGTTTCTTCTTCTCCCGATGATATTCAGTTCTTGCAAAAGCCACCCTTTAACTTCCAGTCCTGAAGCAAGCCTAGCCTCCGAGAACTTAAAGTCCTCTTGTGCGGCGAGCAACCCATCTCCTTTGATGGATCGGCTCGTCCAGTTTCGCTCCCATGGAGTGGCCCCCTATTTAAGCTGTCCCTATCAAAGCGAGTGGGCGGCCTACCCCTATTACTATTTAGACGGCGACAAAAACGAGTTTAGGAACTGGATCATTCGAATTTTTAACGATCTTGAAATAAAGTCCTCACAGGCAGACAAGCCTCTTTTTACCGATCGATATGAATTTTTTACGATAGTCATGGGAGAGGGTCTAGGCGAACTCTTAGACAGTAGCGCTGGCTATGTCAGAGTGATCACAGACGGCAGCCCCATGGACGACCCTGATATAGCCGTAAAGATTCCGTCCAACACACCAAAGAAGCTTTTGCAGGATCCAAGAACCATGGATATCCCTGGTTTTGGTATTTTAGGGACAGACTGGTTTGGTGCGGAATTCCCTGAACTTAGAAAAAAAGCGTTCGCCAAGCCCTATATCGGAAATTTTGTGGAAAACACTCACTTTGTCAATTCCAATCAGTTTAATGAGCACGGTGAAAACGTAGTCTCCGCCGATTTTAAAAGTCTAGATATAGGCCTAAACGCCTTTGCTGCGGTTTATCTCGAAAGACGCCAAATGTATCTTGAGGATTCTAAAACTTGCCTGGGTTCTATTTCAAACGATGAAGACACACGTATGTTTTGGAGCTACTACTATTTTAGACGACCTTCTGAAGCTAAAAGCAAACTCTGTTCGAGCCGTGGAAAGATACCTAATGCCCGCCCTGAAGAAGACGGAGAGCACCCCAAAAACATCCCTATTCAATGTCTCAAGCGAGTTGCCACCAAGAAATTCTTGAGCCAAGAAAAGGTCCTTGATTAATTCTTTGAGAGATTCTTTCTTAATGAGGCTTATGGAAGTCCGTTAATCGAATAAGAATTTGATGAACACGCCTTCAAAATGATATGTGGGACAGAATAAGTGGCACATTTCATTCGGTGTCGGGCCCTGGGGTGTCTCATCTGTGCAGTTACTTTTGACGGGCCCGCCTTTCTTTTCGTCTGGTTTTAAAACTATCTTACTGCAACAAGGTGATTGAGAGGCAAAGACCCCGCTCCATTTGACTAAAGGGGATTTTGGGGTGAGGAATGATGTCCCTTAATTTTTTTCTATAAACTCCCCTGGGGTGAAAAGGAGATGGGAGGTGCCATCACTATATGCTAGCTAAGGGCTTTCCCAGCTGCGCGTGCTGCCTTAGGTCGGCCAATTGGAGCAGCAATTTTCCCGTAAGTTCGCACCTCAGCTAAAGGGATTTTTCGTGTCGCAATGTACGCAGCTTTTTTGAACTCACTCAGACTGGGCAAGTTAAGTCTGACGCTCGAAAAGTCTGGAGCAGGCCCGCTTATGTGAGCAGTTACCTTTGTAATAAAATCCAGTTGGGACTATGTGTGGATGGCCAGTTTTGATCAGCTGCAGCGACCATTCGTTCTCGAAGTGTTGATGCTGTCTTATCGGGGAGCAAGAATAAAGAAAGTGCATCTTCTCGGTACGCAACGCCGCAAACACCGATTGCGGTGTCAAACATCGTCCATTCCGAATTTGTTTGTAAATGGTTACGACGTTCATACCTTTCTCGGTGATATTGCCGTCGACTAATCTCTTTCGCATTTTATCTACTCCAATTCGGCAACAAGCGCCTTTATTGCGTACAGCGGTAGCATAAAAATCTTACCAATTTGTCGGAATTGTTGTGGAGAGAGTTTATAAGCAGCCTCGACTGCTTCTTTCTCACTCAAAAAAACTCCGAGACTTTTTGAAGTCAAATTCCCGCCTGACTTCACTTCAATGGGAACAATCTTGCCATCAAAACTTGTTACAACGTCTACCTCAGCTGCTGCGCTCTTAGCCTCCCGATGCCAATAAAACAACTCTGGAAACGACGCCTCGCGCGTGTAGCTCAATAATTCTTGCACAACAAACTGTTCGGCCAGATCACCCTTGTTAATTAAAGACTGCCAATTTTCTTTTCCAACATTCATCATCTTTACGCATAATCCCACGTCATGCACGTAGGCTTTGAACTTAGTAAGATCACACTCCGAAGAAATAGGCACTCCGTTTGCTGATGAGTGATGAACTAAATACACTATTCCGGCATCTCGCAAAAGTGTAATGGCTGCCAACAAATCTCTTGATTTCGACTCTCGATCGATGTTGGCGTACTTGATCTTTCTTCCCAGATTTACAGGTATTGAATCAAACACTTTTCGAACATACTCAATCTTGGCTCGCGATGCGTATTTATAAAAGTCTTCACGAATATTGCTAAGAAGATTTTGCTTTATCGCACCAGCGGCCACTATTGAGCTCTGCGAGTCAATATACTCCGAAACAACTTCAGGCATTCCGCCAACCAAGAAATAGTCGTTCAAAAGCTTCGTTAAAATTTGATGCGCATGGGCATCGATACCTCGAATTTCCTTAAAAGATGATATGCGCTCCACCAAGTCGTCTCTACGTAAAGCAAGAAGAAATTCCTCAAAGTTCAAGGGAAAGAGATACATAAAATCAACTCTTCCCACCGGGAAACTAATTTCGCTAATCGCAAACTCCAGAAGCGAACCTGCAGCAATAACGTGCACGTGCGGCATTTTCTCCTTAAAGTAGCGAAGCGCCAACAGTGATTCTTTGCAGATTTGAACTTCATCAAAAAAGAGCAAAACCGAATCGAGATCAATCTTCTCGTTAAACTCGACCTCTAGAACTCTAACGATAGCTTGAGGATTTCCATAATGCTCTTTAAAGGTCGCAATAAGATTATGCCGCTCTTCGAGATTAACTTCGATAAACTGCTTGTATGTTTTTGCGTGTTCGCGAACCAGCCATGTTTTGCCAACCTGCCTTGCTCCACGAAGCAATAATGGTTTGCGACGTGCGCGCTTCTTCCATTCATCAAGTTTTTTCAATGATAATCTTCGCATCTACACATCCCTTGTATTTTGACCAATATATGGCTATTTCTCAGTTGAGAATATGCCATGAACACAACTTTCAGTCAATACGCAATAAAATCGGTGGATTATGGCGTGGAGTTGATCGGAAATTGTGGATACTCGGCTAAGCGACACGGTGCGTGTGTTTGGCAAAATGGTGGGCAAAGCTTTGTTGACGAATGGCGGCTGGCTAATTCTTGGGATGGACGACTTTTTCAGAGATCCAGGTTCCGATCGAATTTATGGAATTGGTGAAAATCAAGAAGCAATTGACGAACTTATTAGGAAAATATCAACCAGCAAGATAGCCCACTAAAGCTTTCCTGATGTCAGGCGTGATCCCTTCATTTTCCAGCAGAAGCTTCAAGTCGAACATATCTCGCGGGTGCTGCCTATCTAACGCGGCGCAAAGCTTCCCCCCATATAGATCGGCGATCGATAGAACTTGCATTGTGGCGGATGACTCAAAAGCCTCTTCAACTACTGGCGATACGCTGCGTTCTTCACATTTGAAGACTGAGCCTCGAATGACTTCATTTGGCTCAATTTTGATTTGGACGCGTTCATTTTTGACAAAATGTTTTGTAATTCGTTTTCCGCCAGCAACTCGACCATCTTGAACTTTGATATTCTTGTAGGCTTTTTGAATTGAAGCAGCTACCCGAGCAAGGGCTTCGCTGATTTTTCTTAGCGACTCATCGCGTGACTCAATTGGCAAATAGGCCAAGTCAATATCCATCGACAATCGCGGCATATCCCGCAAGAAAAAGTTGATTGCCATTCCACCTTTAATGGCAAAACACGTTTCCTTCTCCAACGACGGCATCACCCGCATCATGAGCTGGGCTTGTTTAAAGAACATGCTGTTGCGGTCCATCACCCCTCCTTCTTCAACCTGGGCAAGGTGACTAGATATTTAGGATCGAGGATGCCGCCGGGAACGACAGCGTGCTTGCCGTTACCTTAGGGGCGCTGGCAGGTTCCATTGCTAGCCAATGTGCCCAAAGGACCCCTCAGTCATAAAGTGACAAAATACTGAGAGCCTAAAGGTGACATGACTGAGTATGTGATTTTTACTGCACTGTTCGCCAGATTAGCGGTTTCCAATAGGATCGGTAGCGTTTAAACTCATGTGTCTGTTTATTTTTAATGCAACAATTGCATTTCGTCTACAGCTAAATTACAAGGACAATTTTTTGTAACTCCTATTGGTGGAAATTAAATATTTGGCAATTGTAAATGTTAGTTTAGGCGTCATCTTTTAATGCAGGTGAATTGTGAACGTGACAACACAGGTGAACACTTCAACGGCCTTGCTTAAATAGCTATTCTATAATCTTACTCGGCAAGACAACCTGCCTTTCTTTTTTCATTTGAAGTCCAGAGTCATCTCTATAAGCTTCAACAGAACAAGTCATCAATGCCCTCATAGGGATCTTGTGCTTCAATCTCTGCGCTCCAAAGATTGGAGTAAAGAATCATTTGCAATAAATGTGGAAGTAACGCATCACAATAAAAAAATAAAAATATCAGAAAAATTTCATAGTACCTTCTCTTTCATCAGCGCAATCTTCTTTTTAGAAAATTTATATTCAATTTTAATCTACCAAAAACCTGGGATAGTGCCTTTTGGAGACGGTATCAACATCTTTGAACAGAAATTAGGACTAGCACATTTAACGTTAGAGTTAAGATCACTGAGCCACTTGATGTGATCCTCCAAAGACGCTTTTGTATATTCCCATATCAAATCTGAGGGGAAAGAAGTTTCAACTTGTTGTAAGCACGCACATGGGGACGCCTCCTCTTTAAACGCCTGACTTGCAAAAAGTTGCTTATGCCCAATACTCACCAAATAGCGATCAATAGATAATGCCATCATTTTCATTTGATTTTTATCTCCTAACTCTACAGCTCTCTTTGAC
>CAXNGG010000044.1:0-9854 GCA_964201885.1 Oligoflexales bacterium | reverse complement strand
GGTTGGCGAGCTTTTGAGCTCAGTTGTGCGCTGGGGGGATCTCTAGAGTCAAAAAGTAGACTAAAAAGGCAGCCCAGGGCTGCCTTTTTAGTAGGTAAATTTAGACTTAGTCTAACATATCTTGCAAAACGGTCTTCAACTCTTGATTTTTAGTGGTGGTTAAAACCTTTTGGAAGACTTTTCTAATTTCTACTGTGGGTGCGCCGTAAGACAGTTCACTCCAGATAAATCCAGCATTTCCATCTTCTGCTTGGCGGATGTAATCCGATGATTGTGCATTTTTGTTTTTAGGAATGCGGCCTGTCCAAATGATTCCAATGACCTCGCCATTTGTTCTGTCGACCATGGCTGAGCCTGAGTCGCCGTGGGAAACGTCGCACCCGTTGGCAAATGAAAAGACTTTGTAAGGTCCCGGGTTAAATTCATCTGGATCGGCTATAAAACGGATTTCCTCAGAAAGAACACGACAATCATCGTCATACCCACCCATTAAACTCTGATTAGGATTCGAAGCAATCCCGAAGCCAAACGTCATAAGGGGAAGATCTAGGGTCAGTTCCCTTTGGAACTGGAAAGGCCGCGCGTTTTCTTTAAAAAAGTCAACATAGTTGGTTGGCACATTGACTGAAAAAAGGGCAATGTCAGTATCAGTCCAGGAACCATAGTAGGCATCTACAGTTAAGGAGATATTTTTTAAAGGAAAGAAAACTTTACTTCCTCGCTGGCATCCTCTGCCGCCATCACAGACGTGATGATTGCTGGCCATGATGGCTTTACCGCCAAAAAAGCCTAAGAACCAGCCAGTTCCGCCTCCGACCCTTGCTGTCACTTGAGCTATTTTATCCGCATAAGGAGGAAGTTGATCCAGTCGGGAAATCGGGTGTTTGCCCCAAGTGTCTCCTACTTGATAATCGCTGACGGCTCCCCTAAGGGCGGTTGCGGTTTTCTTTCCACCTAAATAAACGGGATCAAAATTTCGAGCTTCCGAAACCATCGGGACGATTGCAAATGCAAACATAATAATGGACTTAATCATAGTGGAATCACCTCTAAAAGCTTGGGTTTTATGGAATCAAATACAAGGTTTGCGAGAGGAGAAGGTAGCATGAATGGGAAAGAGTCGACAATCTGATTTCATAATCTCACGTAACTTTTTGTTTCGACTTTTTGTTTCGACTTACCGTTTCGAACAACAAATGCCCCCCATCGGAGGACAAAATGCAATGTCGCAAACCCTAATTTAATATGGTGTGGTTAAGGGCTGAAGCAGCGAATTTATAATGACTAAAAGTGAAAGCCGGCAAAAGCCGGAGATTGCTAAAAGTTTAACCAATCAATAAGGTCGCCGCAATGGCGCCTGCCGCAAAAAAAGAGAATCCGACAATGAAGCCAATTTTTAGATGGACTAGGGTAATCATAGAGCCTCCATAATGTTTCTTTTTTTCTAGATTAGCACATCCTAGCAAAAGGCCGATCATTTTGCTAGGATGCGGTCGGAATAAATATTTCGTGAGAATTTAGGAATCAAAATATGACTATTCGTCAAAATTTCCAGTTTGTATCTCGGTTTGGGGCTGCCGTGTTTGACGGTTGCCTAGCTTTGTTTATCGGTGTTTACGGAATTTTGCTGGGCTCTCTTGGGATTTTAAAAGGGCCCTTAAAGTTAGATCGATTTATGGTTTATATCGCTGTTTTAGGTCCTAAGGGGTTGCTTTCTGAGTCCATTCGCTCGGCGATTGAATGGAGATTGGGGCATTTTGGGGATGCCATTATGAAATTGGAAAGTATCATTGTATCGATTGAAACCAGTGCTTCTGAGCGTGGAAAGGTCGCCCGCGAGCACGTGCTTTTGGTGGATTTTTATACACTTTTGACGCGTTGCTATCTTCACACGGGAAGGGTAGATGAGGCTATGGCCGTGGTGATCCGTGCTAAGAAGTTTTTGAAGCGCGATTACCTTAAAGAGCTAGTGGGTCTAGATGCCAAAACAGCCCAATTGGTCAGAGCTGGCCTAGCTGCCGGTAGATTATTAGATGGCGATGGATTAGCCACCCTTTTTATCAAGGCAGACACTTCCCAGGCTCAGGCGAAAAAGCCTGACTCCACTCAAGAGCGGCAAGGGGCTTCAGCTAAAAATGACCTCGATTTAAGCAATGTCATTCCTTTTCGGAGACCTGAGTGGGAAAAGAATTAGTTCAGATTTTAGACCTTAGATCAGATACGTTGACATGCCCATCAGAGGCCATGAGGAAGGCTATGTCGGAAGCTCCCGTAGGCGATGATGTTTACGGAGAAGATCCGACTGTAAGGCAGTTGGAACAGCGTACTTCCGAGTTGATTGGGACTGAAACGGCCCTTTTTGTGCCGTCTGGCACGATGGCGAATCAAATTGCTCTTTTACTTCACACCAGGCCTGGAGACTCGGTCATAGCCGAGGAGTCGAGTCATTTGGCTTTGTTTGAAGCCGGTGGGGCAGCCGCCCTTTCTGGGATACAGTTTGAGACGGTGTCGAGAGATTGGGGTGTTTCTGAGCTTCGCGATGCGTATCGTGGGCATTCCATGCATTTAGCATCAAGTGCGATGTTGGTTTTTGAAAACACCCATCATGTGGGAGGAGGAGCCGCTAGGCCTTTGGAGGTTAGCAATCGGGCCCTGGAGTTTTCTCATGCTAAACAGCTAAGAACCCATTTAGATGGGGCGAGGCTTTGGAATGCCACAGTTGCCTTAAAAACCAACGAATCAGAGCTGGCTAAGGGCTTTGACACAGTGTCAGTTTGTTTTTCGAAAGGTTTGGGAGCGCCGGTAGGGTCCGCCTTATGTATGAGCCAACAGAACAGAGATCGAGCTATAAAGCTTAGAAAACGACTGGGCGGCGGGATGCGTCAGTCCGGTGTATTGGCCGCGGCTTGTCTGATATCACTGGAAAATAGACAGCGGCTGGCCCAGGATCACCTGCATGCTTTTAAGCTTGAGCAAGCTTTAAAGAGTTCTGGTTTTGAGGTTAAATCAGCACTTTTTGCGACCAATATGGTCTATTTTAGGGATTCTCAAAATCTCGATCGGGATTTGATTGGTGAGTTTGAGGGCATGGGGATTCGAGCCTCTTTTATAGGCCGGGGATTTGCTCGCCTCGTCACCCATTTGGATTTAAGTTTAGAGGACATCGAGGAAGCCTGCTCACGAATTAGAAACTTTAAGTTTTAGGCTCAGCGGGTTTAATGCTTGCTCGCTTTTTTCCAATAAGCTGGTATAACTATATCCCCATTAGTCTTTTTTAGCGTATTTAGGATCGTGCCGATGATTCGCGAGATTAATAGTATTGAATTCATATAAGATTTGAGGAGATGGCTATGACCATGAGGGTGGGTATTAACGGATTTGGAAGAATTGGTCGCACCGTGTTTCGAGCAGCTATGAGTGCCCAAAATAAAGACTTTGAAATTGTACATATCAATGATCCTTCAGATGTGAAAACCAATGCACATCTTTTAAAATACGACTCCGTTCATGGGGCGGCTCCTTTTGACGTGAAAGCGGCTAAAGAAGGGATTTTGGTCAATGGACGCGAGATTTCCGTTTCTGGTCATCGCAATCCAGAAGAGATTCCATGGGCCGCTAAAAAAGTCGATATTGTTTTTGAATGCACTGGTATTTTTACAGAACGCAGCGGAGCCGAAAAACATATTAAAGCAGGTGCCCCCAAAGTTCTAATATCAGCTCCTGGAAAAGATGAAGATATCACCGTGGTCTTTGGTGTTAACCATACCAAAATAGACCGAAGCGTTCATAAAATCTTTTCTAACGGTAGCTGTACTACGAATTGCTTGGCACCAGTTGCTAAAGTCATCAATGAAACTTTTGGAATCAAATATGGTTTGATGACTACGATTCACAGTTATACTAATGATCAGGTCATCCTTGATACGGTCCACAAAGATCTCAGAAGAGCTCGCGCTGCTGCCATGTCCATGATCCCAACCTCTACTGGTGCTGCAAAGGCCATTGGGCTTGTTCTTCCTGAACTCAAAGGGAAATTGAATGGTATTGCGATTCGCGTTCCTACTCCGAACGTATCGTTAGTCGATGTTACCTTTGAAGTGGCAAGACCAACCACTAAAGAAGACGTTAATGCAGCTCTTAAAAAAGCAGCTGAAGGCCCACTGAAGGGAATTCTTAGCTTTAGCGAAGAACCACTTGTTAGTTGCGATTACAATGGCAATCAGTCCTCTTCGACAGTAGATGCTGAGCAGACAGATGTTATGAATGGCACTATGGTGAAAATTCTAGCTTGGTATGACAACGAGACCGGGTTTAGCCATCGTATGCTTGATGTGGCGCGTTATATTCTAGGATAAAATACTTTTTTTGAGGTCTCCCATGAATCGTGACAAAGGCGAAAAAATTCAGACCCTGAGTCGGAAGGAAGTTTTAGAAATGCTTTCCGAAAAAAGAGATCTTCACGGTATTGATATGCGAAAAGCAAATCTAGTAAAGATGGATTTTTCAAATTGTGACATGCGTGAAACCAATCTCGCCTACGCGAATTTGAAAGACTCAAGTTTTAAAGGTGCGGATTTGCGTGACGCAAGTCTTTGGAACGCGAACCTTGAAGGAACCGATTTTACGGATGCTAACTTAGAGGGAGCTGATTTAGATTATTCTAAACTAAGGGGAGCCTGCCTTCTTAGGGCAAATATTCGCCGCGCTACTTTGCCAACAGAGTTAATCCCGCGTGAAGATATCATGCGGTCGGTGGAGCTAGGGTGTAAAGTTGGGCAAAGAAGTTAGTTCCTATTTTCTGAGTTTAAGTTGGCATCCCTAGGGGGTGCCTTTATTTTAATATTTTTTTGGTTTCAATAAGCCTACATCTCCAAAAAACCAGCGATAGCTATGATTTCACTAGTGTTATGCCAGACTTCTTCAAAAGTCCAAAGAGTCGCCTCTTCTGGCCCGATGGCGATTCCCATGCTCAAAACGAGATACCCCGTATTTTGGCTATTTTTAGCGTTCTCAGGCTTTTGGGCTGTTCTTGGGATCCTATGAAATTGTAATAAAGTGGTAAGGATTTACTACGGTTAGGCATGAGTAAATCAGATAGAGATTTTATAAACAGTCTTTTTTTGAAGCCGCCGGAGGTGACTTTAGGGCAATGAGATTGGCAGTTTACAAAAAAAATTTCAGTTTGGAAGGGCTGCCACCGATGATCCATTCCACAATTTGACCAACGTCCTTTTGTGTACTTAACCGGTTTAAATGGAAAGGATCTAGCATGGGAAAGAAGATTTTAATTGTGGATGATTCCAAAACGATTCGCCAACAAGTCAGTTTTACATTGGCAAAAGGTGGTTTTGAAGTCGTGGAAGCTGAAGACGGAAATGATGGCATTGTCAAACTTAAAGACAATACTGATGTCTCGCTCATTATAAGTGATGTAAACATGCCTAATATGAATGGCCTTGAAATGATAGAAGCCATTAAAGTTGCAGGTTCCTATTCTCACATCAATATCATTATGCTTACAACAGAGGGCACTCCTGAGCTAATCGAGCGAGCTAAGGCAGCTGGCGCTAAAGGATGGCTCGTGAAGCCATTTAAGCCTGAGCAGCTTGTTGCAGCGGCCACGAAGCTCGCGGGCTAATTTGCTTTTAGTTTAAAGAAGTTTAAAGATGATGGTGAGCTGATCTTTGGTCAAAGTAGAGATATTTTAATCAAAATTATGAGGCGTCCCAGCGAGAGCTTTATTGAGTCAGAAGGAGTATCTAGCAAAAAATTCGAGGACTCTCGGGGGCCGTCGGGCATCAGAGGAGGCCCATTTGACTCATTGGAATGAGTAGCGGTTTCTTTAAGGGTTCGGGGTTATTTGTGAATCCTCATTTTGGATGCGCCTCACCCCCTCCACCAAATAGGTATGGGTGAGGGTCCAGAGAAAATGGCTGATGGGAGCGGTGAGGTTTCTAATCAGCTCCTGGGAAGGATGAAGAGTATTATTTCTGGCAATGATGTGAAGTTTGATGTGGGGGCACCTACAACCGTTAGGACCATGCAAATGGCATAACCTCAAGAAGTCCTTTTTGCTTAAATGGACAGTTGCAGGGGAATATGGGCCAGTCGATGTTTTTGCTCAAGCACTGATGGATAAGAATCTCATTATAAAAGATATTGACTTAGGTATACTACCAGAGACTTCTGCAGAGGATGGCGAATCCATGCTGTTTACTAGATGTTTTTTTTATTCGCGTTTAAGAAAGGTGGGGATCAATGAAAGATTTCAACTTTAATCGCATTAGTATAAAGCTGTTGGCGGTTTGCTTGCTGTTTACGATGCCTATTGCCTATTTGCTTTATTCGGTGGTCGACGCGAGAAAAAAAGACATTGATTTTGCGACGTGGGAAATCAAAGGGAATAGCCTTCAGCGACCTTTAGAAGCTATGCTCCGTCAGGCTTCCTACCACCGGGAGTTTGCGCAACGCTTTCTCCAAGGCGAGGAGACTCTTAAAGGCAAAATCATTGCTATTGAAGACGCTGGCGATAAAGAGTTAAAAAACATAGCGACGGCACTTAGTGTCGTAGGGGAGGATTTGCAGTTTACTTCAGAGGGCTTAGGTAAGAGAAAGCGTGAAGAGTTCACGGGAGAGAAACTGGTACAAAAATGGGAAAAAATCAAAGCTGATAGGGACGTCTTATCGCTTCAGGACTCAGACAAGGCGCATTTGGATTTTATTAATCATATTAAGACCATGATCGTTCATGCAGGGGACACCTCAAATCTGATTCTTGACCCAGATCTTGACAGCTATTACCTCATGGATGTAACTTTACTCGCTCTTCCCTCGACTCAAGATCGCCTTCAAAATATCGCATCTTTTGTCGAACGCATGTTTAAACAAGGTAGCATGAGCCAAGAAGAACGCGTCCAAGCAAGTGTGTTTTCAGCACACCTTAAAGAAGTTGATTTGGATCGTATCAATGCCAGTTCCCAGACTTCACTCAACGAAGATCAAAACTTTTATGATGTGAGCGAAACCCTTCAAAGGAATCTGGCTGAGGGAATGAAGCAAAACACAGCTGCGATTGAACCTGTCATTGCTCAAGTAAAAGAACTGTCGCTTATCAAAGATGTTCGCTCTTTCG
Organism: Oligoflexales bacterium; assembly: GCA_964201885.1. GTDB lineage: Bacteria > Bdellovibrionota_B > Oligoflexia > Oligoflexales > CAIMVM01 > CAIMVM01. The sequence goes on along the minus strand of CAXNGG010000044.1, from coordinate 2,722 downwards.
ATATTCAAGGTTTTAGGGCAGCTCATGCAGCAGCTATGGAGTCTGTTTATAAGTTTCATGATATGGCATTTAATGAGTTAGATACGCTTCTTGAGGTTAGAACGGCAACCTTCAGGGAACAGATTAAGAAAAATTTGTGGGGGGCTGTTGCCTTCTTAGCTATCTCGTCGCTTCTAGCATTCTTTATGGTAAGAAGCATCGTGGTGAGAGTGAGACATTTCATGACTGTGACAAAGAAGATTGCCGAAGGGGATCTTCATGCCAGAGTGAAAATGGCAAGCAAAGACGAAATTGGAGAACTAGCCCGTTCCTTTGATGGGATGACGAGTCATATACAAATGCTTAACGCCGATATTGAAGCTAAAAATGAAGAATTAAAGGGAATCAATCACAATCTTGAAGAAATAGTTGCTGAAAGAACCGCTACGATCAAAACCATTCTTGATAATGTTAAGTTTGGATTCCTGCTCGTAGATAAGTCTCTCCAAATTCAAGAAGGCTATAGTCATAGTTGCGTAGAACTCCTAGGTTCCCATTTTAAAGTGGGAATGCCGTTTGTAAATGCTGTGGGTCTCGGTCAGACTAGAAACGCAAGCCTCGTCCAGGAGTTTTTAAGTCAAGCCTTTGATGACGTTCTCCCAGAGGAAGTCACCCTCCATCAGATTCCTTCTCGCGTTCAAATTGGCGAGAAAATACTATCGCTTATTGCTACATTAGTGAGAGGGGCGAGGGGGGAAGTGTCTTCTATCCTATTTACGATTGTTGATAGTACCAACTTGGAAAAAGTTGAAAAAGAAAATGAGCGTCATAAAGTCCTAGTAAGACTTCTTAAAGAAGTCGATTCCTTTAAGGACTTCTTCGAGGATACTAGGCATCGACTGGAGCAATCAAGGCAGGCCATTGCTTCACAAAATGAGAGAAAGCTCCGGGCGGAGCTTCATACAATCAAAGGAAATTCAGCCTCATTTGATTTACTAGACATTGCGAAACTCATTCACGATATTGAGGATATAAAGCATATATCGCTTCCCGAGATTGACCGAATTGAAGCTTTTTTTGTCGGCTTTTTAGATCACAATTTCGATGTTCTTGGGGTTTCTTGGAAGGAAGACTCCCGTGATCTTTATGCTGTAAGCCGGAGCAATCTTGACTCTATTGTAGAACGAGTTCAAAGATCTCTCGGTGCAGATCATACGGCCACCGAAGAACTTGCTATGTGGGCGAATTCTGTCCATTATAAACCAGCTCGAAATTTAGTCGGGGCCTTGCCTGAGTACGGCGAGAGGTTGGCCTCTCGCTTGGGTAAAAACTGTAAGATTCGGTTGGAAGGAGGCGATGTTCGCATGGATCCGGAAATCATGCGTCCTATCATTCAGTCGCTAGTTCACTTGGTTCGAAATTCCCTCGACCATGGCATTGAATTTCCCCATGAGCGAGATGGTAAGCCCGAGGAAGGAACGATTTATATTTCCTGCTTAGACACCTTCTCACATTGGAAGGTCATCATTCGCGACGATGGAAAGGGAATCAATGTCCATGCTGTTGTGGAAAAGGCGTTACATAAGGGCCTAGTCTCGCAGAGGGATGTCTTGCAGATGAGCGAAAGTGAAAAGTGCCGTCTCATATTCTTATCAGGTCTTTCCACGGCGGATCATGTCTCGGACATTTCTGGTCGTGGGGTCGGAATGAGCGCTATAGAAGCCGCAGTTAAAGACGCCGACGGTTTATTAGAAATCACATCCCATAAAGGCAAGGGTACTGAAGTTGCGATATCCGTGCCAAAAGAACGTAGCGCCCTGAAGAGAGCTGGTAGAGCAGCTTAAGACAGTCTGGACTTTGGCTAGGGTAAGATCTAGGGACGCTTCAAGTAGGTTTGATGTCCGTTCAAAAAGGAATTTCCAGGGAGGCTGTTCCTTTCACTATCCATAAAAAACTAAGCCCTGATTTAGCCGTTCGACTCCTCTAAGCTGGAACCCATAGAAAAGAGCGAACCAGCTCCTAAAATGGCCAAAAAAAGAAGTTCTGCTTTTTAGGGCAAAACTGTCTTTTTTAAAAAATATTAAAAACGAAAAAGCAATTCTTAGGACCCATGGGAAGAGGTAAGAGATTATGCTTTTTTTGCCCAGCCACTACACCATCCTGCAGAGGTTACCATACCGCCAGCAATCATGGAGCATTTTCCTGCTTCTTTTCCTTCTACTTTGCCTGTTTTAGTATAAAGAACGCAATTGCCGCAGTGTTGGTCTTTGGCGGGAGATCCTGGTTTATCTGTTCTTGGAGCTTTAGTGGCATCACGATTGTACTTTAATGCTTGGGCAACAGGGTCTGTTTCAGCAACGAGCTTAGCAGCGCCTTGGGCGAATAATGAGTTGGCTACGGTTAGCAGAGGAGCAGCAAGAGCAGTTCTTAGGATCAATTGACGTCTAGTAAGCATGAGTTCTCCTGATCAAATATTTGATTCATGACATTGTAGCTGGTCTTGTGAAGGCTCTCAATCCCTTTGGCAGCTTTCTGTGGTTTTTTGCAGTTTTTTGCGGCAATGGATTCTATTTTTCGCTGTTCTGTCTGTCCAGGGGGAGGTTGTCGGCGAGGGAGGAAGCTTGTTGATAATTAGTCTCATTTTCGTTTTCATCGCCAACGTTGTTTAGTGGCGACTTCTGGTAGCTGGCTTTCGGGCTTTGCTTAGGGCTCTGTTTGGATCAGCAGAAGCGGGGAGTTAGTT
>CAXNGG010000043.1:0-9932 GCA_964201885.1 Oligoflexales bacterium | reverse complement strand
TTTGCCCCGCTCCATCCATAAAAAAGCATTCTCATTTTCCTACCTGGACCTAAGCTTAGGTCGGCTGTCCTGGCGAGGAAACTTTGCGTAACCACAAGCCAACCCTGAAGAAGAGCTAAAAGCATGTCCTCGGCCAAGCTGACCATTTGCTGAAGTTAGGACTACTTTCGATAAATCTTGTTGCATGGCCTGCCAGGTTCGCGATGAGGAAAAGGTAAAAGGGCCCAAGTATTGATGAGCTTCCACTTCAGAGGCAATATTCCACTGTCTAAAGCAAGTGGAATGATGGGGATCATTCAAGTCTCCGTAAAATAGATTTAAATTACGGCCTTCAATCTTCCAGCCATTTTCTTGAAGAATTAGACATTGATCTTCAGATAGACCATTCAAGTCGCGACTCTCCCTGGAATTAGATACCGTATAGAGTGCTTTTCCTGAAACATTTGGGTTGATGCCAAGAAGGCTCAATAGCTCTAAGGACATTTCATCAGCTTCTTGCTCAGTCGTGTACCAAGAGAGTCCGCCTTCTCGAGCCCGCTCTAAAAGAGCGCTTCTTAAATTTATTTTTTCTTCATAGCTCGCACTATAATGGGACCTCAGCTCCTCAAATCCATAAAAAGAAAATGGAATCGCGCGGGATTCAAAAATCAAAGAAACCGCTCGAGAAATCATATCCCTCATGTCAGGGGGAAAAGGTGAATTTTGTTTGAGACAAGCTTCAAACTTATCAGACAAACCGCGATAAAAGGCGATGTTGTCAGCCCCGAACTTACTGCCTGACAAAATGAATCGGCTTAGATCTAAGAAAACGTCATCATTCTCTTTAGCCCCAAAGGATTCACAACCAGGAAAAGCGGCCAACTTGTTTTTGGCTTCGGGATCACTCAAGAATCCGGCAAGAATCCCAGGGAAGTTTTCCTCTGGAAACTGCTTGGCGATGAGACGCATGTAAACTACTTTTGCCAGATCTTCCGCAAGCATTTTGGCTTTGCCGTCAAGATCTGCGGTTGGCCTTTCTCTGAGTTTGTCCTGATCTCTAAAGTAGAAAAAGCCAAACCTATTGGAGTGCTCCCAAAAAGAATGGCTTCGATAATAATGGGCAATTTCATGGGCTAAAATTCCATACATTTCTGCTTCGCTTACTTTTTTACGAGTCCCGCTGTAATTTTGATAAAGGGAGCTGAGGCTTCATAAACGATTTTTTTGGCATTAAAGTCCTCGGCGTCGCAGGTTTTAGGGATCGTCAGCACCCCTGCTGCCACTTGAACCATGCAAGTCGGGTCGACATTTTGATTAAATGTCCGAATGAGCTGGTCAAGATCTGAAAGCTGGGCTGAAGTTTTAGGACACTGGAACTTAGGGCTTTCTTCACTCAACCAACCGCTAGGGTCGATGCGTAAATAAGGAACTTCCCCTTGAACTCCTGCTTTCTTGCTCGCTGACTCCACACAAACCGAAGCACTTACAGCCTCCGCAAAGACCCCATCGTCATCCACAACGATCACCCCGGGAGGCGGAGTGTTCAAAAGTTGGCTGGGATAAACCTCACGGGCTTTTTTGTCGATGGCAAGTGCCATTCGATTGAGTTCGATACCGATGCTTGCAGGAGTCGAGAGTTCCTTTACGGTTCCACCTCGAATGATTTGCTCCCTAAGAAATTCTTCTTTTGAAATCCTTGCCCATTGAAAGGACTCTGAGCTCCAAGTGACCTCACCCAGCTTATGGGACAGTTTAGAGCTGTTATGATGACAAGCAACTAGAATCAAAGTAGCAGAAAGATTAGCAAGGCGTGCTGATCTAATTTTTGCAAGTTTCATAAGAGATCCTCCTGATCTCTTGAGATTACGCTAATTTTCCAAAATTAGCCCGCTTTTGGCACCTGAATTTTTTGTCCTGCCTTAAGCCGATTTAAAGAAATTTTATTGAGCTTCTTAATTTCCTCAGGGGTTGTGCCATAACGGCTTGCTAACTTTTCAATAGTGTCTCCGGTCTTGACCAAATGAATGGCGGCCGGGGGAGTTTGACTTACAAGTTTAATTTTCTGACCCACATAGACTCGTCCACTTCGAAGGCCGTTAAGGGAACGTAGAGTCGCCATGGGAACGTTATATTTAGCAGAAATCACCGCTAATGTATCGCCACTTCGAACCTTATGAAAGGCCTTGAGAGCAGGACCTGCCGCTGGCGCTGCCGCAGCCACACCCTCTTGCACCTCTCTTTTAAGCTTGATGCGCGCTTTTTGGAGCTCTTCAGCAACGGGGGCTAGCTTACTTTCGGAGCCTTCTGGCACCCAAAGATAATACTGATCATTGGATGTGGTCGGAGTAATGCCCTTTCTGAGATGTGGGTTTAGAGACGCTAGTTCTTGTAGAGGGATGTCGGCTGCTTTGGCGATATCGGTTAGTCTTACGCCAGCAGGCACCAGAGCTGCGACGGGAAGCTTCATGGCTGCGTCAGGATTTAAATCAAAATCATATTTTTCGATGTTTTTACCAATAATAGCTGCGGCCATAAACTTTGGAACGTAGTCAGCTGTCTCTTTTGGTAAAAACCCGCCTTTGGCCAGCTCCCAAAAATCCCGGGTATGCCCGCGCATGATAGCCCCTAAAACCCGGCCTTCACCTGAGTTGTAGGCCGCCATGGCTAATTCCCAACTTTGATAGACTCGGTAAAGGCTTGCTAAGTAGCGAGCCGCTGCCCTCGTAGATCGAATGGGATCGTGCCTCTCATCGACGTAGGAGTTGATCCTTAAGCCGTACCTAGACCCGGTCCCTTGAATAAATTGCCAGACTCCGACCGCACTCGCATGTGATTTTGCATAAGTGACGAAGCCGGATTCGATCATGGCTAAATAGTAAATCTCCATCGGCACACCTTCTTCTTTGAGAATTTTGAAAATCACCTCTTTAAAGCGATTCCCTCGATCGAGAAAGCGTGTAAATCGTTCTTTATCCTTAACTGAAAAATACTGAATCCAATTTTGAACGGCAGCTTCTTTTTCCATTAAAGTGATGGAGCCCACTTGATTCTCTTTCGGGTCCTTTAAGGCATGATCCAAATCTTCTTCGGCACTCGAGGCTTCCAGGATTTGGGAAAGTTGCAAGGCTTGGGGCGAGCCTTCTGGAACACAGACCATCCCATTATTGACCACCACATCAGCTTCAGAATTGTCCTCTTCATCGACTTTTAAATCTAAAGCCGAAGATTTTACAGATTTGGGAGTGCTTACGGGGCCCTGGGGTTTTGAAACAGCTAAGTCTTCTTCTGGTTTTTGGCCCTTGGCCGGAGTATTTTTAGGTTTCGCAGCGGTGCCAAGCGTCGGTCTCTCACCTGTAGTTGAGGTCACGCAACCGGTGGAGCCTAAAAGACCAAGAAAACAAAAAATCAATCCTACCTGCTTCATAGACATCCTTTCCTGGACGTAAATGCTGACCGTTTGTCCTGGTTTGGACAAGACTTCCCGCTATCATAGGAAGTTCCAGCTTTTGGGTGTTCTAGGATCATACCATGATTCCAGAGCTCATAAAAAATCTAAGCTTCATAAACTGGTTTTGCGCTGTAAAAAGGCCAGGCTTTCTACATGGTAAGTATTGGGGAAAAAGTCTAAACATATGATTTTCTCAATCCTGTAGCCGTTCTTGGTTAACCAGCCAATATCCCGCGCCAGGGTTACTGGATCGCAGCTTACATAAAGGATAGCCTTAGGATTTAACGCGATCAATGATGAGAGACCTTTAAAGAACCCCTCCCGCGGGGGATCTAATAGGATGGCATCGAACTCTAAAGAGACATCTAGAGGAGCGCCTAAACCTGCGGCTCCAGGCTGAGCACCTCCCCGCTCTTTTTTTTGTTGAGCCAACTGATTTAGGTAGGCCACCGCATCGTGGGCGGCCCAATGGGTGTTCACCAGCTCATTTTTAGCGGCCGAAGCCTGCGCATTTTTAATGGATTTTGGGTTGAGTTCGACCCCAGCTACGTAGTCACTTCCCGTTGCCAAAGGGAGCGACAAATTGCCGCTTCCACAAAACACATCCAAAATTCGTTTCCAACCTTGGCTTTGGGCATAAGACAAAACATGGCGTCTCAAATTGCGGTTGTGCGGCACATTGACCTGCTGAAACTGCCCTGGAGTCGCCACAAAATCGATACCAAGATCCGACTCAAAGACTTGAGGCATAGCCGTTTCTAATTCAAAAACCCGCCCCGCCCAAGAGACTTTAGGATGGTTTTTCACTCGCTCCAAAAGAGCTTTTAAATTTTGAGTTTTTCCTTTTGTGGGGAAGACGGTCACCCAAAGATTTTGTGGGACATCAGTCTGGATTTCTTGAATTTCCAACCTAAAACTTTCCCCGCGATTTTCTGGCAATTTCAGATCTGCCACAAATCCCAAAAAAGTATTGAGCGAAGGGGATGCCAAGTCACATTTTTTAATGGCCACCAACTCACGGGTTTCCCCTTTAAAAAATCCCATAGAAACCGCACCCGCCTGGTCCACATGCACCCGAACCAATACCCGGGAACGATAATTCCATCGCTGGGGAGAGGCCTCGATGGTGAGCTCGTCTACTTTTATTTTTCCGACCCGCTGCAAAGAGTCCGCTAAAAAGGACTTCTTCCACACGAGCTGCGTCTCATAAGGAATATCCTGCCATTGACACCCCCCACATTGGCCAAAAACTGGGCATGGGGGTTTTTCAGAGCGCAAAGGTGATCTTGTGAGAAAAAGATCCACCTCCCCTTCACCAAAATGTTCTTTCGTTTCCAATGGCCTTACGCGCACCACATCACCGGGCACGGTTCCTTTTACAAACCATACCTTACCGGCCACCCGCGCTATGCCCTTGCCACCAAAGGCTACGGAGGTTATTTCTGCATCAAAAGTCATCACACACCCCCTCGTGGATTTGTGGTTTACCCTAGTGAGAAGCGCCTAGACAAGACATTATTTGGTTATAAAGCCTTTTCTATTTGTCCGGCTCTCTATCAACCTCTCTATCAACCTCTCTATCAACCTCTCTGGGAATTTTTAGAATGTTAAGAGTTACGGATAATTAAGGCGTGATCCATTTATAAACAAAGCCTTTTTATGCCAGTCCCACCTCCCTCATGGCCTCATTCTTTTTTCTTGAATTTTTTCTTGAATTTTTTCTTGAATTTTTGCTCAAAGACGGTCCCGAATCCATAAAATTTCCATTTGCGGCGGGCTGCAGAGCGCATGGAAAGACTGGACTCCTGGGCAAACTTACCGTTAAAGTGGCAAATAGTAATGACTTTACTGGTTCTTGGTCGCTCACAACCCGCAACAAGATGGTAGAACTGGCTCCTGCCTATGACTTCCTTAATTCCTGTATTGTTTTAAAGGATCCTGTGGAAATCGCATTACCTATTGCAGGCAGGCAAAAAAATCTTACTCGTCAAAATCTCTTAAACTATTTTGCTCGTGAAAGAATGCTACTAAATCAGCAAGCTGTCGATGATGTCATGGGTCGCTTTCAAGGCATCATTCCAGAATGGAAAGTCTGGATCGAGAAAAGCTTCTTATCAGGCCCAGCCAGAGCGTCATATAGGGAACTTTTAGAAAAACGCAGTGAGGTATTGGGCCTTTAATTTGCTGAAAACGTAGCCTATCTGTGACTCAGTAGCTCATTTTAGGAGCAGCCGCCAGCAGGACTCCGTTCAAGTTTAGCCCGCGTCTGAGCCAACTCAAGTGATTCGATAGAATTGCAGCGGAATATTCACTCGAAATATTGTAATTTATCGAAAAGGCGCGGTGCGGGGCATTCCCGGTGCCAATGCAATTTTAAGAGACAAGAAGGAGTGATTTTGCTCTATAAATGCACCCAAGACGTAGTCAAAGACCTAGAGCTCTCAGGTCAACTCATCAGAATTAAAGAGGAAGTCTCACCCGATGGGGTTATGGCTGAAATTCAGCGGCAGGCTTATAGCCGAGGCCTAGGCGCCGTGTTTTTTGAAAAGGTAAAAGGAAGCCCTTTTCCAGCGGTATCCAACCTCTATGGAACCCATGCCCGAACGGAATCCTTGTTTCGCCGAACTCTTCCCGGGATCATGGGGATTTTTGCCTTGAAAGCCAATGGCTGGAAAGCCCTTAAAAGCCTATCTTTGGTTCGCACTATTAAGACTCTCTTCCACGCACTCCCCTTACCAACCCTGTTTCGAAGCCCTTCGATGTGGGGGGAATGCAAACTCAGTGATCTTCCCCAAATCAAAAGTTGGGCCAGAGATGGCGGCGCTTTTGTGACCCTACCCCAAGTGTTTTCCGAAGATCCTACCCGACCCGGAATTTGGGGATCCAATCTCGGAATGTACCGGATTCAAATGAGCGGAGGATCTTATGTTCCGGAAAAAGAAGTGGGCCTCCATTATCAAATTCATCGCGGCCTCGGCATTCATCACACAGCTGCTCTAGAGGCAAAGCTACCCTTAAAAGTAGCGATTTGGGTAGGAGGACCGCCAGCCCATGCTTTTGCTGCTGTGATGCCGCTTCCTGAAGGCATGAGTGAGTTGATGTTCGCTGGAATGTTTGCGGGGAGAAATTTTAGATATAAAAGATGGAACGGCTACGTTATTTCTTCGGATGCGGATTTTTGTATTCTAGGTGAGCTGGAAATGTCAGGCCTCAAGCCGGAAGGACCTTTTGGAGACCACTTGGGCTACTACAGCTTGAAGCATGACTTTCCCTATTTGAAAGTGGAAAAAGTTTTTCACCGAAAAAATGCTATTTGGCCATTTACAGTTGTTGGTCGCCCCCCCCAAGAAGATACAAGCTTTGGTCATCTGATCCATAAAGTGACTCAGTCCCTTGTCCCGAGCGAAATCCCTGGCGTAAAAGCCCTACATGCGGTTGATGAAGCGGGAGTTCATCCTTTGCTTTTGGCCATCGGCTCGGAGCGTTACACTCCGTTCACCGAACGCCGCCCCATGGAACTTCACACCATTGCCCACCGCATCTTGGGCTTTGGTCAGTGCTCCCTTGCCAAATACTTGTTTTTAGTTGCGGGCGAAGACCAGCCCCATCTTGATGTTTCTGATGTTTCGAGTTTCTTTCAACACTTTTTGGAACGAATAGACCTGGAAAACGATCTCCATTTTGAAACACGAACGACCATAGACACCCTCGACTATTCTGGGGAAGGACTCAATCGTGGGTCTAAACTCTTTATAACGTCCTGTGGTAAGAAGAGACGGGAACTGCTTTCAGATGCCAGTTCAATTCAAGTATCAGGAGCCTTTAAAAACCCAAGATGCCTCCTTCCTGGAGTTCTTTTGATCCAAGGGCCGGCCTTTGAAGCCTCATCTCGCGGGCAAGTTTTTGAAGATTTATCTACCGAGCTTAAAGCTCAAATCACCGGGTTTCCCTTAATAGTTTTGGTAGATGACTCCTCTTTTGTATCAGAGTCTATGGCTAACTTCCTCTGGGTTACCTTTACCCGCTCCAATCCCAGTTTAGATGTCTACGGCGTGGAAGGTAAGATCATCGACAAACACTTTAGTGCCGGCAAAGCCATGGTGATTGATGCGAGGATCAAACCCCACCATGCTCCAGCACTGGAAGTTGCCCCAGAGGTTTCTCGTTTAGCTGCAGAAATTCTTTCCCGAAGCCTTTTCTAGCAGAGGGTAGTGGTTGAACTCTCTAATGCCCTGGGCATTTCTTGAAAGACTGAAGCCCAGGGCTGAAGCAGTCAACCGAAAACTTACACAAAATTGATCACTTGTCTTATAACTACCGATAAGATCCCCACTAGTATCAGGCTTGATGGATCAATCCTCGCCTGGTTCAAGACCGAGGCGGAACACCAAGGCATTCCCTATCAAACATTGGTTTCGAGCGTGCTTCGAAGATTTGCTGGCTCGGAACTCGTTGATAAATCTGAAGTCAAGAGATTACAGAAGATCAAGGGTGCGAGTTGAGGCCCTGCGCCCGGGGGCATTGCAAGACAATTGAAAGTTGTAATGAGGAATATTCAGTGGCAACTTGCTAAGTTGATCTGACACTGCGCAGGGCGAGAAAAACATAAATTTGCATCCAATCCATAATTATACCATAATTATGGTTACGTGGTTGGTCCTTTGCAGGAGGACAAGTGCTGAAATTTGATTGGAATCCCGTTAAAGCGGAGTCCAATGACAAGAAGCATGGAGTCACATTCGCAGAAGCTATGTCCTGCCTCTATGACCCAATGCACTTATTTGTTTTATTGATACACCTCGGATGTCCCGGGTCGGCGCCGGACCGGGACATCCGAGGTGTATCAATAAAACATCTATGAACCTATTCCTTATTTTAGGAAACCAGCTTTTCGACCCTGAGGAATTCTCTTCTTTGGGCATTTCTAAATCGAACACAGTATTCTTTTTGCGTGAAGATTGCGAGTTGGCAACCTACTATCGATTTCACAAACACAAATTAGTTTTTTTCTTTGCATCTATGAGATTTTATCGAGATGAGCTAAAGAGTCATGGATTCCGGGTTCATTATGAAGAGCTCTCAAAAGAGAATCAACCTTCGGCGTCTAAAACCTATGAAGATTCACTCGCTATGTTTATTTCTAAAGAGGAAATTTCTGCTGCGATGGGATTTGAGATTGAAGACAAGTTTTTTGAAACGAGAATCAACATGCTCTTTAAGGATCTTCTCGTGCCTTTTTCCACGGTTCAAAGCCCCATGTTTTTGACTTCTAGAGAGGGGTTTAGGGCTTACTTATCAAGGTTGCGAAGGCCTTTTATGAAGACCTTCTATGAAAGCCAACGCAAGCGCCTTGGGATTCTAATGAGAGACGGTATGCCGGAAGGTGGAGCTTGGAGTTTTGATTCTGAAAACCGCCTTGCGTTTCCCGGTCACCTACAGTCTCCACCGCTCCCAATTTTAATTGCTAGTTCTTATATTTTAGAAGTTTCAAAGATGGTAGAGAGAAACTTCGCGGACCATCCAGGGCAGATTGCAGATTTCTGGCTTCCTGTGGACCGCATCGGGGCAAGGGCCTGGTTAGCTTCCTTTCTCGAAGAGCGGCTGACGGAGTTTGGTCCCTACGAAGATGCCATTCCTCCCCACTCGGAGTTCCTGTTTCACTCGGTTTTAACACCCTTTCTCAATTCAGGTCTGCTCACCCCCCGAGAGGTTATAGACGGTGCTTTAACGTTTTCTGAGAAAGTACAGGTCCCTTTGGCTTCTCTAGAGGGCTTTATAAGGCAGGTAATAGGGTGGCGTGAGTTTGTTCGGGGCGTTTACCAGAATTTCAGTGAGCAGCAAGATACAAAAAACTTTTGGAATCATTCCAAAAAGTTAAGTCCACTTTGGTATGAGGGAAATACAGGCATTGCCCCTTTAGACGAAACTCTCCGCCGGGTCTTAAAGCGCGGCTATGCCCACCACATTGAGCGTCTCATGGTAGTGGGTAGCCTTATGGTTCTTTTAGAAGTAGAACCAAAAGAGGCCCACAAATGGTTTATGGAAATGTTTGTGGATTCGTCAGACTGGGTCATGGGTCCTAACGTTTATGGCATGGCTCTATTTTCAGATGGAGGCATTTTTGCTACGAAACCCTATATTTGCGGATCGAACTATCTCAGAAAAATGGGCGGATACAAAAAAGGAAGCTGGTGTGATGGGGTTGACGGGCTGTATTGGCAATTTATTAGGAAAAATAAAACATACTTTTTAAGGAATCCTAGGCTGGCCATGATGGCAAGAACTTGCGAGAGACTCTCCCCGGACCGCTGGCAAGTGCTAGATCAGGCTGCCGATCAATTGAGAGCTAAGCTAGTGATTTAGGCTTATGCGACAGGGATCAGATCCTCGACCGAAAAATTGACGGCCAAGCATCAAATCAAGACCTGTTTGTAGGCAAATCAAGCCTCTCTTGAAAATATCAATCTTTACCCGCCAGCTGTGTAAATTGGACGCATCGGCGATT
>CAXNGG010000042.1:0-9964 GCA_964201885.1 Oligoflexales bacterium | reverse complement strand
CAAATGCTAGAGCTGGCATTAAAGTTGTGGTGGCCCAAATAGGGTCTTTACTTCCTGGCAACTTCAAAATCAAAGAATCCAAGATTCGCGGCGAGAAGTCCTTTGGCATGCTTTGCTCGGAATCAGAACTGGGGCTATGCGAGGCCAGTGAGGGCATTTTAGAACTAGACTCGACATATTCTATTGGTCAGAAGATCAATACGGCCATTAAGACGGGCGATTCTATTTTTGAGATCAGCCTTACTCCCAACCGATCAGACTGCAATGGAATCATTGGCATAGCCCGTGATCTGGCAGCTAAACTCGGCAAACCCCTCATTTACCCAAAATCGGAAGCAAAGATAGACGATTCTTTTTTAATCCCGAATCCAGTTAAAGTGGAACTCTATCCGAATTCTGGCTGCGAACGATTTGTCGCTCTATACATCAGTAACATTGAAAATGGCCCCTCGCCTAGGTGGCTTCAAAAACGCCTAGAGACCACTGGAATGCGCCCGATTAATCTCATCGTGGATATCACGAATTATGTCATGTTTGAGATGAATCAGCCGATTCACGCCTATGATGAAAGACAAGTCAAAGGAAAAAGCATCTTAGTACGTAAGGGTCGAGACGCAGAAAAGTTAACAACGATCGACAAGAAAGTCGTGGATTTACTGTCTTCCGACATTGTGATTTGTGATGGTGAAGGAGCCGTAGGCCTTGCTGGTATTATGGGCGGCCTTAACTCTGAAGTAAAAGACGACACAAAAAATATAATCATTGAAATTGCTTCCTTTGATCCCACATGTGTCAGGCGAACCGCAAAACGCAATGGGTTTCATACAGAAGCTAGTCATCGGTTTGAAAGAGGCGTCGACATTGAGAACCTAGTTGCGGTTGCTGATCGCATTACGGAACTCTTTATCTTATGCTGTAAACAGACTGGAAAACGCCATCCATCTATTTCTAAAAACGTCTTAGACATCTATCCAAAAGTCGTAAAAAGACCCCGAATCGCCCTAAGACTGGATCGAGCCAGAAAGATATTGGGCCTATTTAGCCTTACTGCGGAAACTTGCATCAAGCATCTCAGCGCTCTAGAGTTCAAACTGTTAGATCGCAAGGATGACCGCCTCTTGTTTGAAGTCCCCTTGTGGCGTGTCGATGTGACGAGAGAGATTGATCTCATCGAAGAAATTGCGCGTTTAGAGTCTTTTGACAAGATCCCTTATCGCATGCCTGTTATGGAAATTGCGCCCCTAAAAGAGAATCCGTTTATCCGTTTTGTGGACGAAGCTAAGATAACATTAGCTTCACTTGGCATGACGGAAGTCATCACCTATCCGTTCACCTCGCACGTCGATTACCAAAATCTTGACATTACCAATGATCATCCTTTTCACCCAAGCGTTGAGTTGTCTAACCCCCTTGTTCAAGATCACTCCTGGATGCAAACAACCGGCATTATTGGGCTATTAAAAGCCACGGAACGCAATCACAGATTTCAAAGAAAGGGAGCTAGACTATTTGAATTTGGAAAGGCCTTTCACAACTTTTCAGCCAAAGAAGTCGATTTTGATAAATATCCGGCATTTCAAGGGATCAAGCGACAACCTCTTCATTTTACGGAGAGGGCCTTCAGTGAGGCCACTCGGCCCCTGGAAAGGCATCTTGCCACCTTCCTCATCGACTACCCTTTTCAACAGAAAAGTTGGGCCAAAGAAGAGTCAGCTCCCAGTTTCTTTGACGCTAAGCAGATTGTTGACAGTCTTTTAAAGGCCTTTGCTATCAAAGATGTGACCTTTGCGCGGCCTAGCTCGGAAGAGCTCCCATTTTTACATCCCACCGCAACTGCTGTTTTAAAGAAAGACTCAGCTGTATTCGGCTGGCTTGGCGAGCTCCACCCTAAAGTTGCCCACAAATTTGGTTTTGAAATCACTCAAGTACCTGTTGTATGTGAGTTAGACTTGGAGGCCCTCTTTAAGGCCGCAAGTGAAAAAGCTGTCATTGAAAGCGTGACTTTTGAGTTTCCCCATGCTTTAAGAGACTTAGCCTTTACCGTCGACACTTCGATCTCACACAGTGACATCATCAATGCCGTGCAATCCTTTAAGAGAAAAAAATATCTTGAGTCCATGGAGCTTTTTGATGTTTTTAGTGGAGAAGGCATTCCTGAGGGAAAGAAGTCAATGGCCTACTCCCTAACATTTAGAGCTCCAGGGAAAACACTTCAAGACCAAGACGTGGAAAAAGAGCTTACGTCGTTCATGGAATGGCTCCAAACTACCCTCGGAGCGGTCAAACGATGAAACATTTTCTATGGATCTTATGCTTAAGTTCGGCAAGCTATGGTAAGACTATTGCAACGATCAATGGAAAAGATATTTCATCCAAAGAAATTTACGATGCCATCTTGGCAACCTCATCTAATCCACTTCTAGTCATAAATGATTCAAAACTTACTGAGTCCTTTATTACTAATTACATAGATGAATTGCTGATTGCAAATTCTCCGGAAGTGCTCGCCTTAAAAAAACAAAACGATGTCAAACTGAGCCTGGCCCGCTTGGAAAGAAGCGAACTCGTAAGAATCTGGCAACAAAAGCATTTGGAAAAAAAAGTAAGTTCTGGCGACCTTAAAAAACTAGCCAAGGCTGCCGCTGAAAATGGCCAATACAATCAATATTTGATCCAACAAATTTTAGTTTCTGAGCGACCCTTGGCTGAGTCCATCCTCTCCCAATTGCTAAAGGATCCCTCTGCATTTGAGGCCCAATCAGCACTGCATTCCCTAGCCCCCAGTAAAATGAGCGGTGGTGAAATGGGATGGATTGGGCGGAGCAGTCTTCCGGTGGAGTTTCAAAATATTGTGAACGACATGACCAAAGACAACATCTACCCCAAAGTCCTTGAAACTCCTTTTGGGTTCCACATTTTGAAACTCAAAGACAGCACTACTTTAACCGCCGAGCAAATTCTACAAAGACCAAATTTCGATCAAAAGCTAAAAGCTCAACTTGATGCCAGCTCAAAGAATGAATTTCTATCTGCACTCAAAAAGAAAGCTAAAATTGTATTGTTTAAACAGAATTTTTCTGTATTAGATCAATAGGTCTGAAACTGACAGGCCAAGACTGATTGAAGATGCAATTTCTCCGAAATACTTATCACATATATTGAACGGTTTCTTTTAAAGAAGCCTCATGTCCTGGGTCCTGAAAAGTAGCTTTTGAGGAATGAAGGTCGCTAAAAGTTATGAAAGATATTTATTTTTGCTTCAAGCCTCTCATTTTCTTTGTCAAGCTCAGCTCTCAATTCAAAATCTCTATTTAATTTCACAGCATAGGACAAATTGGCGCGAGCTGAACTTAAAGTTTCCTTTTGATTGAAATACTTAGCATAATCGGCAGACATGGAGATCTTGCTTTGAATTGTAGGAGTGTAAAAAAAACCTAAGGATGAAATCGGCCCAAACATAAAGTTTTCATGCTTACTCCAGAAAACCTCGGAACCTAACATCGCAAAACCGAATACATTTAAACTTGATATTTCTAGCGGAAGACCTTTAGCACCTTTTAAATAAATCTTTCCGGCATCAGCTTGACTTTGAAAGGCGTAGTGTCTTTCAAATCCCATTTGCCCGCCCCATGGGGCCTGCTCGACAAAAGGTATCCTTTTGGGTATGGCCATAATCGAAAAAAACTTAAACTTTTCTAAAACCAAAGGGCGCTCAACCTCCTTTCTAAAAGAAAAATCTAAGAATAGAATCTCCAATTCATCACTATAACCGAGACTTGGACTCCTAATCTCGTGGAGCGCCGGACGAAATTTCAATTCAAAAGGAGAGCTGGATTTAAAGGACTGAGATGCTGGTTTTCCCTCTAAAGGCGTCACTAAAGCCAGGCCAAGACTACCAGAATTATGGCCTAAGTGAGGTGGCGTTGATTGGGCTGGAACTGAGATAGGATCATCGATGACACCGGTAAGAGATCTGGCCTTTAGAATTTGAAATCGTCTAGCGCCATATTTCTCCAGAGTATGTGAACCAACAACTTTCTCGCTATAGTCAATCCACTCTGCAGCAGTATCTAGCACCTTTGCTTGGCTAGGTTTACTTAGCAAACCTAATCCTGTCTCGAAATCTTTCGTCTCGCCCCCTATGACTTTAGCTAAATGCTCTCTTTCAAGAGGGTTTAGAAGGCCTAAACGGTAGATATAGCGGGATAGTGAAGATGCCTTATGGGAGATGTTTCCTGTCAGGCCCGGCTGATTGAAGACAACTCTGACGGTATCAGCGGGTATCGAATACACCGCAAGCTTTCCGCTCAAATAAAGGCTTGGCCTAAGGGCTTCTAAGAACGAAAGCATTAACTGGGAACAATTTTCATCGATATAGAAATAATTGATGAAGAAAGAACCCAGCTCCCAAATGAGATAAGGTGCGTCTTCCAATTCGTCGGGGGTAAGCTTTAATTCATATTCCCAAAGGTCCCTAGATTCCGCATTATTGTACTCTTGAATCTTTCGATAGAACGGCATCATCGCAAACCTGCCAGGAAAAAAACCCGCTAAGCCCTTTAAGGGATAAAACACTGAGCTAGAATCATCTACCATGGCTGAAAAATTCAAAACATCTGCAAATAAATTGCTTTCAGAGTTCACTTTTACGCCATCCTTGCGACTGGTATGAAAAGTCAGAAATGTATGGCCAAACATCGAAGCTGGATTGCCTAGGAAATAATTAGAGAAGACTAAACTTGCACCATGATAATTCGCAAGACCCAAATAAGTCTCGAATCTCGGGCAGGAAACCTTTGGCAGACTATCTGGCCCTAGAGCAAGTTGCTTTAGAATCCAGCGCTTTCTTGCCGGAAACATACACTGTGGGTGAGAGTCTAAAGAATCTGGATTTTGCGGCTCAAAGAACGAGCGCCAGGTGGCTAGCAGCTCTTCTTTAGGATGATTTTTACCATTAACCGACAAAAAAAACTTGGGATCATCGACCATACTTCTCTTAGACGGATAGAATCGGTCCGGAATAAATAAGAGTTTTTCCCACTGCCGCGACTCCCACAGCCTTTTTTCTATTATTTTGACTTCCCCTTCAGCTGAGGTTCGTTGCCCAGACGCAAAAGAAAATGTTCCCCTCAATCCCAAGACTGAGAGGAACAATGGGAGCAGTAAATAGATCTGCCGTCTAGCCAGCTCGCTTACAAGTCTTAAGCAATTCTGGTTGAGACTTAAGTTCAGTTTCATAGCTTGCAAGTACCACATCAGGACTTTCACTTTGATAAATTTTAGAGAAATTTTGCTGACTAAACTGAGCAAATTCATCTCCAGGGCAACCAAAAACCTCTGCGAGAGCTAGGATATGATCGCCTGCTCCCTGGGAAGCCTCTTTGGAAAGAGTATTTAAGTTAGAGGAAATGTAAACCTTCTTTTCCACCTTGGCAACTTCACTTTTTCCATCAACACAATTCAGTGAGCCGCTGGAAATACCGAAGGTTTGCGATCCATAGAAAAAATTATTCAACACAGACACGGCAATTTGTGGTGCCTTCTCTTTTTCTTTGATAACAAGCGACCAAAGACCACAGCCGGCCATTCCATAGGGTACTTCTTTATAAGATCTTTTAGACTCAGAATTCACTTCTTCTTTAGGAGCAGCGACTCCAAGTGATGATAGGGACCAGGTAAACATTAACACCAAAGTTAAACTAATATTTTTCATTACAATTCCTCTCTATAGTACGGCTGATGGGCATGATTCGGAAAGACTCTTATTGCTCAAAATTTCTTCTCTAATGATATCCAGCGCTGCAATGCTTCCTGGAGACGAGAATATCTTTTGATAGGATCTTTGCATCTGGACACCAAATTCTGGCACCGCAGATTCGCGGCAGCCGAAAGTGCCGGCAAATGCTCTTAAAGACTCACCATTTCCTTGAGAAATTTCTTTAGATAAAGTTTCGAAATTATCTGAAATAAATTCTTTTTGGACATCTTCCATAGAAACACGATTGCTCGTTGTGCAATTAGAAGTTCCCGAAGAAATCCCAAACGGCTGACTTAAACTTGTAGCATTTGTGGTAGCTGCAGATATCTGACTGTCTTTTCCCATAACTATAGAGCCAAACCCGCACCCAGCCATACCATACTCACTTGAAAATCCCTTTTTCGCACCGACCAATGCCATGAAGGCAAAACAACCAACTGCCATTTTTTTCATAAATTCCCTTTAAACAATTAAATTGAGCTCAATTCCCTTGAATAAATCTTGAGTTTTAAAAGCTTGTTTCGAAGATCATAAAGTATCGGAAGCTAAAGTATACTTAAAATTCAAAAAAACCGGAATTGCTTGCAGAAATAGACATCTCAAACCGAGCTAAAAATACCTTCTTGAGAGTGCAATTTTCTAGCACTACTGGCCAATGGATTTGAGCCCATGACCCAAAACCTGTGAGAACCTCACTTTTGAGCTATCCATTGGGAGAAGTTTAGACTCATTCAGTATAGAATCTATAAAGCGCTACTACTTAGAAAATCTGAATCCAAAAGGCCTCTTCCGTGAAGAATTTATTGTGACCGACTAGAAGACAAATATTTTTTGATCGCAAATTCAAGATTGGGTTATTGCGCCGGCCTTCAGGAAGCCTCTCGCGCCGGGCAAAACAGACCGAGCCTGGTCCTTTTTAGTGTTGGCTATAATGGGAGCTCCTACCCTTTCAAGCGACTTTGCCTTGCGTTTGCACTCGCAACCTTGATAGTTTTACCTAATCAAACAGAGTTATATTATTTTGGAGTGATCAGAATGGAAGAAATAAGCCGTAAAATTCAACCCCAGAGGGTTGGCCTAAGAAGTCGGCATTTTGCCTTTCTATTTGCACTTATTATGACCTTGGGATGTAATCATTTATTCTATCAACCTAGTAAAGAAATATTAGATTCTCCAGATAAGCATGGCATTAACTATCAAGAATTCTCTATACCCACCAAAGACGGCGAACATCTATCAGCCTGGTGGCTGAAATCCAAAAGAAATACCTCCTATGGAACTTTCATTCAATTTCATGGCAATGCCGAAAATATGTCTACCCATTTCCATTCCCTAGCATGGGTAACCGACGCAGGCTTTGATTTAGTTGTTTTTGACTATAGAGGATATGGAACGAGTTCTGGCAGCCCTACACGAAGTAGCTTAGTTGATGACGGAAGACTGATATTGGACTGGGTTGTTGAGAAGGCCAAAACACCTGACATTATCCTAGTTGGGCAAAGCCTTGGGGGGGCAGTCGCAGTCCCAGTGCTCTCCATCTCCCCAGCAAAAAGGGTCCGCCTGCTGGTGCTCGATAGCACTTTCGATTCATATAGGGCGATCACTCGAGAAAAACTTTCGGAAGCCATTCTCACTTGGCCCTTTCAATATCCTTTAAGCTTCTTGGTCAGTGATGATTTTTCCCCTCGTGACTACATTTCCAAAATCTCAAATCCCATTTTGTTTATTCATTCCAAGAAGGATCCGGTGGTTTCCTTTCAGCGTGGCTATTCCCTTTTTAGAAATTCTTCTACAAGTCTGGATTTTTGGGAATTTCAGACACCGAGCCACACTGCCGGGCTTCACATACCAGAACTAGAATATCGAGAAAAATTGATAGAACTTGTATGTAGCCTCGCTACTAATAAAGACGAAACCCGCGGAAGGGACAACTAAGTTCGCGCCATCATTTGAATTCGCACAATGCACTCTTAGACGTTTCGGATGAAAACGGACTAATATAGTTTAAAATAGTCCTCTTAAGGCGAAATCTTGGTGATGCTATAACTGATGGAAGCTGCAATTATTCCGATATTTTTCACATAAAGATTGAATAGCGTTTTTAAAGAAGCCTCCAAGAAAAGAAAATTGTGCCTCGCCTGGAAAGCTCTCCTTAAAGAGATTCGGTAAACTTGGAAAGCCATACGCCTAAAAAGACGAAAAGAAGAGAGCCCACCGTCGTTAGAGCAAAATACCCAAAAGCTTGCCCATAAAGGTCTTGTTTTATGAGATCAAGTGTTTCTGCCGAGAATGAAGAAAGGGTCGTGAGCCCGCCAAGAAAGCCGGTGATTAGAAAAAGCCTCATATCACCTGGTTTCAGTCGCCAATAGAGGGCTCCTACTAAAAAGGAGCCTATGAGATTGGCAAACATGGTGCCCAAAAATGGGAAAATGGAAGAGCCTAAGGGATTTAGAAAGTATCTAAAAAGGGAGCCCATGGCGCCACCCAGAAATACGCTTAGGTAATTCATGGCTACTCCACGGTATAGACTTCCACATTTTCAGAGAACTCTCGATACTGACTGGTTTTCCAATTTAGAGTGACCTTTGAAAACCCTGGGTCTAGGTTTATAGGAAACTCCACAATATTGCCCGGCGAGAGACTAGGACTTAAATAGAATATCCCGTTGATGAAAATATCTAGCTTGTCTGAGGCACTTTGAATGAGGCCTTGAATGGGTTCAATCTTAACGACATTGTGGGCCCCACGTGCGGCGACGCCATATTGAACGCCTGATATGGAAACTCTAAACTTGTCGAAATTACCCCATTTTGTGTCAAAATCAGGAATGTCATAAGGAGGCGGCTCCGCATCTGGAGAGGTTAACCCGCGGCTTTCCGCCCACATTTGCAAAATTTCATCAGGGTCAAGATAGGGATTTCCTTCATCTGCCGTTCCATTGCCCGGTTTTGTTTCAAGTGGAATCCAAAGGAAATCCGGATGAGTCGCTTGATTCTGCTGATGCCACTCCCCACCAATGACGTTTCCGGAGGCATCGACTTCGAGCACGTACTGATACATAGTCGGACCACTATCCACAACCTGGTTGAGAGTTTCTGTGGTGCCCTCTTTGCTGTACTTGATCTGCATTTGCACTAAATAGAACTTCGAAGCCGCTGCATTGAACGGCCAAGTTGTCCCGCCAACTCGTATGAGATTTAAAGCATCTTGGGCCGAGACTTCTTGTGTTGTATAGGAGTAGCTGTAAAGCGGAAAGTTCCAAACTTGATTATCTGCACTGCTATCGAAAATAATCGATTGCTTTCTGGTTCCCAACCAATTCGTCACCGCTAAATGCCAAACACCGGGATTGATATCTTCACAAGCATCCATTCGATCTAGTGTAGCAGGATTTCTAAAGGCTGGGCTTCCCGGTCGAGCTTCGCATCTTGATCCTCCCGTAAAAGCATAGCCCGCACTCATATAGATTTCTGCAAGAAGCGCTTTTATATCATAAGGTGTAAAGACGATGCCGCCGCGAGTAACATTGAGCCTTGGCTCTTGATGACGAATCGCATTGGCAGAAAAACCATTGCAATGACCCGCCCACTGGACGTTTTGCGCATGATAAGTGGACTCCCATTGAACCGCTTTGTTTTGCCCACCATTAAAGGCGCGATCATACTTCGTCAAGGATCCGAAAACATTGGTTCCCCCGGTACTTTGAGGGTACCAATAGCCTGATTTAGGAACGATGTTCGCTTGCGAAGACGTGGGGAGCTCGATAAGTTTGCGATTAAAAGTGGCTCCAAAAGCCCGCTCATAGAGCCCGGCAGCCAATTCAATTTCGTTGGAACCACTTGCCGTTTGTTCCTTTTTCAATTGTCTATCGGGACTCGTTAACATCGCGTATAGGGATTTACGGCATCCCGTAAGCAAAAGCATAATGACTAACCACTTCAGCATCCAACGCTCCCATTTCTCATTCTTAAATCCAGCCCTTAAGACTTAAGGCTCAACCCAGGTGTCTGTTGTTTTTTTGCCAGTCGAAACATTTCGATCTTCAGGAAAACTCGAGTTAAACGAATAATCTTTTACAGTTCGATTGGGATTCCAATAGAGTTTGAGCTCTTTCTGAGCATTTGTACCAATAAATCCATATTTGTAAAAACCGTAAGTCCAAGTGGGAATCCCGCTTGAACTTCCTACCCCATGGGGATTACCCAA